>DCMG01000171.1:6778-9151 GCA_002321335.1 Bacteroidales bacterium UBA1628
TTATGCGTCAATCCTTTTATGCATAACCATCTCAGCGCATGCATCTACGGGAAGTGAAGCGACCTTTGGTGAGCGTTATGGTCTGCCCGCCGAACGCTTATATTCAGAGGTCAGAATGAGTGCTGACACTACAAGGACTTCGAGGAGAACCCTCACGGGAGTTGTTCAGGAGAAGAGTGGAGAACCAGTACCATTCGCGTTTGTGGCGATATATTCAAAGAAAGATTCTACGCTTGTCACTGGTGAAATGAGTGACGAGCGTGGAAAGTTTTCCATTCAGTTCTCCGGCGAAGCGGATTTTGTCAGAATCAGTTGCATAGGGTACAAAACCGTTGACATCTCTGTGACGGCGTTGGACTTGGGGACAATCTATATGGAGACTGACGCAGGTATGCTGGATAACGCCACAGTTGTCGCGCGCCGCAAGTACATTTCGAGGGAAGACGGCGGACTGACGCTGAATGTTCAGAGTTCCAGTCTGAAAAACGTGGGAAAGGCCGCTGACGTGATCAAGTATATTCCCGGAATGCTTTATGCCAATGGCAAGTACGAGGTTTTCGGAAAGGGTGAGCCAGTCATTTACATTGACGGGAGAAAGATGGCGAACGCTTCCGAACTGTCGCTCCTTTCCTCCTCCAATGTGAAGTCCGTCAGGCTCATAACCAATCCCGGGGCTGAATATGACGCTGGCACAAGGAGTGTCATTGCCATCACCACCATACGCCACAGGTTCGACGGCCTTTCCGGGATTGTCGGTGCGGAACTTTCCAGACATAAGAATTGGTCCTGCAATGAAGATGTGAACCTTAACATTCATAAAGGAGCTGCGGATGTTTTCCTTGCGTACCTGCGTGACAACACAAGAAGCGACATCCGCTATGACCTCGACCAGACCAATTACGAGCAGGACACTTTCCACGAGGTTTCGGCTTCTGAATATTCAGACCGCTCACGCTCACACGATTACAGCGTGGGGATGAACTATGCGCTGAATAAGAACCATTCTGTCGGTGGCAAATATATGGGAACCATCTCCGACTACAAGCTGCTCGATTCTCCTTACGATTATATGCAGGTATACCGGAACGGTGAACTTTTGACTTCCACGGACAACAAGACGGATGAGTCGGAAAAGGAAAGGTTCCACAACGCCAATGTCTATTATGTGGGAGCGCTGTCTGAAAAGCTGCAACTCAATGTGGATGCCGATTATGTATATTCCCGGTTGAATCATTGGCAGCAGGTGACTGAGACAAGCCGGATCGACGCGGCGCAGGAAATCACTCATATTCAGAATGATCAGAGAAACCGCGCGGCCGCTTTCAAAGGCGTGCTCGCTTGGAAGGTCAATGAGAGCAACGGGTTCGACTTCGGAACGGATTTCAGCAAGATCAGTTCCTGGGGCACGTCTGTCAATGAAGAAGGCAAGATCGCTGATGACCGGTTCAAGAACAAGGAAACCAAGTATGCGGGGTTTGTCTCTTACCGTTTGTCTTCTGAAAAGTGGAGAGGAAGCGTCGGACTTCGCTATGAATATG
Source organism: Bacteroidales bacterium UBA1628 (assembly GCA_002321335.1). GTDB lineage: Bacteria > Bacteroidota > Bacteroidia > Bacteroidales > UBA932 > Cryptobacteroides. The sequence goes on from DCMG01000171.1 coordinate 8,317, forward strand.
TCCACGCCATCAACACGGATCAAGGTGAAGTGAAGAACAAGGCTGACTATTCGGACATTCTGCCTTCGTTGTCGCTATCCACTTCTGTCGGGAAAGTGGATCTGAACCTCGATTTCAGCAGCAGGGTCAACCGTCCTTCGTTCCGTCAGTTGAACAACAGTGTCAGCTACAACAACCAGTATCATTATGAACAGGGTAACATTTATCTGAAGCCGCAGTACGTGTATGACACTGAGTTCAGTCTGAATTACGGCATCATCGACTTCAAGGTGGATTACCAGTACATCAAGGACTATATTCATCCTACGGTTGTGGCTATCGCCGGCAAGCCCGGAACGGTCGCCTGGATGTCAACGAATGCCGACAGATTCCAGCAGTTGGGCGCGCAATGTGTTGTGGCTCCGGTCGTCGGATGCTGGAGACCGACCTTGACGGCGGGTGTGTATAAGCCATACTTTTCGTTGACATACAACGGTTCCGAGACGAGTTACAATCATCCATACGGTCTCTTGGCCTTCCAGAATGCGATAGAACTGAAAGGCGATTGGATTTTCCGAGGTGATTTCTACTGGAACATCAAAGGGCATCACGGCATCTATGACCAGAACAGCCATGCTTCTTTCAACGTGATGGTTCAGAAACAATTGCTGAAAAAGAGACTGACAGTGACGCTGAAGGCTGAGGACTTGTTTGACTGGTCAAGGCTGAGCGATGTGAAGAGAGTCAATTTCGTGGTGCAGAACCGAAAGGTGAACAGCTTCAACCGCTGCGTCATCGCCTCCATCACCTATAACTTCAACAGTTTCAAGAACAAGTACAACGGCAGCGGCTCTGC
>DCMG01000077.1 GCA_002321335.1 Bacteroidales bacterium UBA1628
TTCTCAAAGGATTGTTTACAATAACAAGTAGTGCTGTTGCCTTGGACCTTATATACTGCCGGGACTGCGACGATGATTGGATGTTCCTCTACCGCGACAGTCTCAGACACAGCCTCAGCCATATATTTCACATAATATTCAGATTCATCGCCTGTTCCAGACCTTCCACAAGATGGGAACACAAAGAAAATGATAATCGGCAAAACTGCATATATTATCTTACTCATATTTAATTATCGCCACCAATTTGGGGCGGCTTCACAAGTAAGACGCAGCGATTCTAAAAAGTACCATCATTTTTCGGAAATATTTTTCAAAAGGTGCGCAAATCAACCCGGCTAAAGGGACATCAGGAACAGGATAACCTTCCTGACACCTTGGCGGATAGCATCCAGAGCCCTGCTGACCTGATTGCGGACGGTGTTCTCCGAGAGCCCGAGAGCGCCGGCGATCTCGCTGTACTTCATCCCGTCCCGGCGGCTCATCAGGAATATTCTCCGCCTTTTGGCCGGAAGGCGGTCGATGGCAGACCAGATCCGCGCCTCACGAAGCGAATTGTCCACAGCCTCCTCATCGGAAATCACCACGTCATCCTCAACCGGAAGTATCTCCTCTTCAAGACTGTCCAAATCCACATCCTGTCGCCGTTGCCTCCTGATGGCATCAATGCAACGATTCCTCACGGCCGTGTAGAGATAAGCCCTTGGGTTATCAATCACAGCATCCGCCGTCTCCTTCATCCAATATGCCGTGAAAGCCTCCTGCACCAGATCCTCGATCTGATCCTTGTCCTTGAGATAGTGCAACGCATAGACACACAAAGGCCTGTAATAAAGCCTGAACAAAGAATCTATGCCTGTTGTCCGCACCATAACGCCGCAAAGTTAAACACTCAACGGCATATTGCCAAATTCTCGTCCGGACAAGGTAAAAACGTCGCCTTGGCAATTCAGCAAGTATTTAGGAAACAGCCACTCACAAACACATAACTATGCACTTTAGGCTTGCAACACATAACATTTCCACTCTAGTGGGAACATTACTACGAGCAAGTCTAAAGTGCACAAGTCCGCAGCTTTTTATTAAAATTATAACTACGTTTATAATAACTACAGTTATAATTTTCCGCACAAGTACTGAAAACAAATGACATTCAAAGGCATAGATAATATAAAAGAAAAATATTTCGAATCAGAGTCAACTTTGGCACGGAAATGGCATAAAGGGTAATCGACATAAATATTTTTACTCATAAACCAAAAACTGACTCAATAGTTATTTCATAAGTATTGAATAAGATCAGCCGAAGCCGGGTGAGAACCTCGCTTCGGTTTTTTAATTGATGCACGGACATACTCTGACGGATATTACTCCGGATAAAGCAGATAAGGCGCACGGCGGATCTTGAAGCCGTCGACATCGGAAGCCCAGCGGGCGGAAATCTCAGCCGAGATGGCACCGGACTCGATCATCGGGCGGAACCAGTCCACGCCGGCGAGGAGTTCGAAGAAATTGTTCTTACCGAAGAAGTTATCGCCCATATTCAGATTACGGTAGGCATCGATGACATATTCAAGATTAATCTTTTCCGTCCAGATGTCGGCGAGCGGCTTGCGGCGAAGATCCACGCCGTGGCATTCCTCATCCACGAACTGAGGGTTCTTCGCCCCCGGAATGCTCCTCGGGGTGAAGGAGAATGAATATCCCGTCATCGCTGGATGCCCATAGGTCTCGAACGGTAACTGTGTGCCGCGGCCGAGGCTGACTACCGTACCTTCGAAGTAGCAGGTTGATGAATATAGATACACAGCCCTCATGTCCTTGATGTTCGGCGAAGGCGGCAGGATGAGACTGTAGCGGGTCTGATGAGTGTAATTCAGGCACGTGATCACGGTAAGGTCGCACGTGCCGTTCTCCAGCCATCTCTCTCCGTTGATCATCAAGGCCAGTTCCCCGAGCGTCATCCCGTGGACGGTCGGAATCGGCAGCCAACCGACCCCGGACTTGAATCGCATATCAAGAACAGGGCCATCGACATAGAAGCCGTTCGGGTTCGGCCTGTCAAGAATCATCACCTGCTTTCCGTCACGGGCGCAGGCCTCCATCAGATGATGCATCGTCACATAATAGGTGTAATACCTCAACCCGACATCCTGAATGTCAACAATCAGGGCATCAAACTTGTCTGTCTTTTCCTTGTCCGGAATCTTAGAGCCACCGCCATAAAGTGAAAGTATCTCAACTCCGGTCTTCTCATCCACGCTGCTGCCGACATGCTCACCTGCATCTGCGTTGCCTCGGAAGCCGTGTTCGGGAGAGAAGATTGCCTTGACATCAACTCCCCTCTCAATCAATGCGTCAACAATATGCTGACCGTACTCGATCTTGCCGCCGGGAACGGATGGTTCAAGAAACGGAATCAGGGAAATCTCATCAACATCAGGAATACATCCGCCATATTCAGCGAGTGCGTCTACCAATTTGGAACCGGTCACCTTGTCTCCGACAATTCCCGTCTGATTGCTGAACACCGCAACCCTCTTCCCTTTCAGCAGCGGCAGGTACTCCTCGAACCTCTCGTCACCCAGAACCACCTTAGTTGAATATGCCTGGACAATGGATCCATTAACCAATAACATTAATATAAAACTGATAATCAGAAGTTTAAGCTTATTCCTCATAATCATAGACCATTTACAATCCAATATACAAAATTCCTGAAATAACACAAAAAAAGGTTTTGTTATCCGAAATATTCATTATCTTTGCATAAGATCATTATGATATGATATTTGGCAAATAAAAACGGGCATCTGTCCCTATTACAGATGTCCGTTTTTTGAAAATCACCGAGGGGGAGATAATTGAGAGGAAGCCGATTGTTCTACAGCCAAATATCAACAAATCATAATGAAAAAGAGAACAATTCAAATCTTCTTTCACATCTCCATTAAAGTCGAGATAATCAGACTTGTCCGGGTGAAGGCGTACAAACGCATGCGCTTCGGCAAGATTGAAAGAGTACGAAGCTACTGCAAAGAGCCGCCGACGAGGTCGAGGATCTCGGAGGTGATCTTCTGCTGGCGGCCTTTGTTGTACTCGAGGGTGAGTTCCTGAAGGAGGTCGTTGCCGTTGTCGGTGGCGAGCTGCATCGCTACGGTGCGGGCGGCGTGCTCGGCGGCGGCGCTGTCCAGCAGGGTTGAGAATATGCGTAGACGGACCACCTTCGGGAGAAGAACCAGAACGAGGGCTTCTGGAGATGGCTCGATAATCATGTCAATCTCTTCGACAGGCTCAGCGACCTTACCGGTGTGAAGATCGGCGGTGGCTTCGGCAAGAGACAGAGGCAGATAGGTCTGCCGTGTTGTAGGCTGAGAAGAGGTGGATTTATAGTGATTATAAACCAGTTCCACCTTGTCGAAACGGCCGGAGACAAATCCGTCCAGCAGTTCCTGCGCCAAAGCCGAAGCCGCCTCATAGGACGGAGATTCCGACATCTTTGTGAAGTCCGAAGGGCTTGGGAACCCGAGTTTCTTCATCGCCTCCGCCATCTTGCGGCCGACAGAATAGACTGTGATGTCGGCATTCCGGAGACCTGCGGCACGATATTCATTGATCATCGCCGTAGCCTCGCGGATGGCGTTGGAATTGAATGCGCCGCAGAGCGAAGAATTGGAGGCGAAGGCGACGATAGCCACTCTATGCACCTCACGCTGAGCCATTAATGAATACGAGTCCGATGCGGAAATATTCACAGAACCCATCAGGTCGATGAGCATGCCGTGCAGACGCTTCTCGTACGGAAGCATATTCCCGATTGCCTGCTGCGCCTTGTGCAACTTGGCGGACGCGACCATCTTCATCGCTGAAGTGATCTTCAGCGTGCCACTCACCGAAGCGATCCTATCCTTTATTTCCTTTAGAGACGCCATCTGATTTTATGAATATTACGCCTTGTTAGACTGAGCCAGGATTGACTTCACGACAGCCGCAGCCTCATTCTCAATGATTCCGGTGATTGTCTCGTCGATCTTTCCTTCAGACAGCAGATCCAAAACATCATTCTGATGCGCGGTCCTCATTCTGGTCAGGAACTCTGACTGGAACTCAGGCACCTGATTGATGGCGATATCGCTCATCAGAGCGTGCGTTCCGCAATACAGAATCGCGACCTGCTCCCCTACCGGCATCGGTGAATATTGCGGCTGGATCAGGAGTTTGTTGTTCTTGCGCCCCTTGTCCAAAGCCATCGCCGTCACCTTGTCCATGTCCGAAGAGAACTTCGAGAAGGACTCCAGCTCGTTGAACTGCGCCTGGTCAATCTTCAAAGTACCGGCCACTTTCTTCATTGACTTCACCTGCGCGGCTCCACCGACACGGGACACGGAGATTCCGACATTGATCGCCGGACGCTGTCCCTGATTGAAAAGTCCGGACTCCAGATAAATCTGACCGTCCGTGATGGAGATCACGTTGGTAGGAATATAAGCGGACACGTCACCGGCCTGGGTCTCGATGATAGGTAGCGCCGTCAAAGAGCCTCCAGCCTTTACCTTGCCTTTAAGTGACTCCGGAAGGTCGTTCATCTGCTCTGCGACCTCCTGCTGGTCAATGATTTTGGCCGCCCTCTCAAGAAGCCTTGAGTGAAGGTAGAACACATCACCCGGATAGGCCTCACGTCCGGAAGGACGACGCAGGATCAAGGAAACCTCACGGTAAGCCACCGCCTGCTTTGAAAGGTCGTCATAGACAACAAGGGCGGAACGGCCAGTGTCACGGAAATATTCCCCGACAGCGGCTCCAGCAAACGGCGCGAAATATTGCAGGGCTGCGGGATCGGCAGCGGTGGCAGCAATGACAACCGTGTAGTCCATAGCCCCTTTGGCACGCAGAGTCTCAACGATGTTTGCCACTGTGGATCCTTTCTGGCCTATAGCCACATAGATGCAGTAAACGGGCTTCCCGGCTTCGTAGTTGGAACGTTGGTTGATGATTGTGTCGATGGCGATAGCGGTCTTTCCGGTCTGACGGTCACCGATGATGAGCTCCCTCTGGCCTCGTCCGATAGGAATCATCGCATCAATCGCCTTAAGACCTGTCTGGAGAGGCTCGGTAACAGGCTGGCGGAAGATAACGCCCGGAGCCTTGCGTTCAAGCGGCATTTCCGTAAGATCACCTTCAATCTTTCCAAGTCCGTCAAGAGGCACGCCAAGCGGATCGACGACCCTTCCGAGCATCTTCTCACCGACCTTGATGGATGCGATACGGCCGGTCCTGCGGACTGTCATTCCTTCCTTGATCTCGTCAGTGGGACCTAGAAGCACCGCACCGACATTATCCTGTTCAAGATTCATCACCACGCCTTTGACTCCGCTTTCGAATTCGAGCAGTTCTCCAGCCTCAGCGTTGGTCAGGCCATACATTCTGGCCACACCATCACTGACCTGCAAGACTTTGCCTATTTCCTCGAACTGGAGGGATGTGTTAATGTCTTTCAGTTGCTCAAGAAGGACCTGCGACACTTCGCTTGGTTTTATATTGTCCATACTAAACTATTCTTCTATTCATTTCTTTTAATTGATGCCTAATAACATCTAACTGACGCACTACACTGGCATCCAAAACGGTGTCTTCAACTTCGAACACAAAGCCACCTATGAGAGAGGGATCAACTTTTGTTTTTAGAATCAGCCGGTCACCGGTTTCTTTTTCAATCAATGCGCGCAGACGGGACTCAAGGGTCGGTGCATCGACAGGCTCAGCGGTTAGCAGCGTAGGATCGGCAACCACAAGCGTGGCACGCATGATGTGACGCGAATGGTAATACTCATTGATGAAAGTCGTGAGCACGCGGTGTGCGTAGCCAATGCGGCCATTTCTAATCAGCAATTTCACGAACTTATGCAGTTCAGGTGCCATCTTTCCATCCAGAGACGCATCAAACAATCCGAGCTTTCGTGCAGAAGGGATTGACGGATTGTCAATGTCACGCTGAAATTCTGGGATTTCCGATAGAACCCTGCAAATGGTCTCGACCTGTGACGCAATTGCCTCTCCTGAGCCAGTCTCATCGACCAACTTCAGAAGAGCAGTAGCGTAACGTGAAGCGATGATTCCTACGTTCATTTGTTAACTTTTCAAGTCCTTTTTAGAGGGAACTTCATCCATAAGCCGATCCACTAGACTAGCCTGCTCACTTGAATCAGCAAGGCTCTTCTTCAGCACCCTCTCAGCCACGCTGACAGCGACCATCGCGACATCCTTGCGAACATCCCGCAAAGCACTCTCCTTCTCAGCGGCTATCTGGGTCTGGGCCTGTTCCAGAATCCTTGCCGCCTCTTCACGCGCCTGCACCTTGGCTTGCTCGACAATTCTATCCCTCGAAGTCTCTGCCTCTTTCAGAATCCTACTCTGCTCCTGCCTGGTCTTCTCAATCATCCGAGACTGTTCCTCGGCAAGATTACGGAGTTTCTCCTCCGCCTCCTTGGCCGCCTTGATGGAATCATTGATCCTTTGCGCCCTCTTCTCAACCGAGCCTGTGATCATAGGGAACCCCCACTTGGCTAGTACAAAGAAGACGATGCCGAAGATCAGCG
>DCMG01000048.1 GCA_002321335.1 Bacteroidales bacterium UBA1628
TCGGTGTCGGCATCGGAGGACGCGGAGCCGCTGACCTTAAAGAAATGGAGACAGAGAACATCATCGGCCTCTGCGATGTCGATTGGAAATATGCCGATCATGTGTTCAAGAAGTACCCTCAGGCCAAAAAGTACAACGACTACCGTGTGATGTTCGACGAGATGCTCGACAAGGCTGACGCCGTGATGATCGCGACCGCCGACCACACCCACGCCATAATCGCCGCCCAGGCGATGGCCGCAGGAAAGCACGTTTATGTCGAGAAACCTCTCACCCTTACGGTCTACGAGGCCAGACTTTTGACAAAACTTGCGGCGAAGCACCGTGTCGCCACCCAGATGGGTAACCAGGGAGCGTCCAGCGCCGGCACAAGAAAGGCGATCGAATGGCTCTGGAACGGTGAGATCGGCGAGGTGCGCAGAGTTGACTGCTTCACCGACCGTCCTATCTGGCCACAGGGACTCGAAAGGCCGGACAAAGTGCAGAAGATTCCTTCAACACTTAACTGGGACGCTTTCATCGGACCTGCCCCTATGCGTCCGTACAACTCGATTTACACTCCATGGAACTTCCGCGGATGGTGGGATTTCGGAACCGGCGCGATGGGCGACATGGCCTGCCACATCATGCACGTTCCATTCAAGGGTCTGAAACTCGGTTACCCTACAAAGGTGGAGGCCAGTTCCACAAATGTCCTGACCGACTGCTGTCCTAGCGCGGAAATGATCCACCTGACATTCCCTGCCCGAGAGAACATGGCCAAGCTCGCCATGCCGGAGGTTGACATCCGTTGGTATGACGGTGGCTTCAAGCCGGAGAGGCCGGAAGGGCTTCCAGCCGGATTCAACCTTAACATCAGCGGAGGATGCAGCATTTTCTACGGAACAAAGGACATCATGATCGCGGGTACCTACGGAAGGGATCCTATCCTCGTCTCCGGCAGGAAGCCTGAGGTGCCTCATATTCTCCGCGAGGTGACACTCTCCCACCAGCAAGACTGGATCCGTGCCTGCAAAGAGGATCCGGATTCAAGAATCCCGGCGGCCTCTGACTTCAGCGAGGCCGGTCCGTTTGTCGAGATGGTTGACCTCGGAGTGGCCGCTGTAAGGCTTCAGGCCCTTAACCAAATCCTCGAATGGGACGGACAAAAGATGGAGTTCACAAACATTCCTGCCGACGCCACGATCAAGATTCTCGAAAAGGATGGTTTCTCTATCCACGACGGACATCCGACTTTCGAGAACAAGTACACGGATCCTATGAACGCGCGCGAGTTCGCCGCCAGCCTGATCAAGCGTCAGTACCACAACGGTTATGAACTTCCTGAAATGCCAGAATAATAAACATTAAAACAATTGAATATGAAGAGAATCGTTTATGCGGCAGCTGCTGTCGCGATGATCATGGCCGCGGTTTCCTGCGGCAACGGCAAAAAGAAGACAACCGCTCCGGCTGAACTCACATGGACCGGAACAGAGACTTTGGAGACCAAAGTGGAGAAAGAGGGAGCTCCTGCCTACATCAGCGTGGAAAAGCCACAGGTTGACCTTGCCTCTGTCCCTCAGGACAAGGATGGCTACTATGTGATCTTTGACGGTGAGACCCTCAACGGATGGCGCGGCTACGGAAAGGACAATGTTCCTTCACGCTGGACAGTAGAGGATGGCTGCATCAAGTTCTCCGGCACCGGCACCGGCGAGGGTCAGACCGGCGAGGGAGGAGACCTGATCTTCGCCCACAAGTTCAAGAACTTCCAGCTTGAGCTCGAATGGAAGATTTCCAAAGGCGGAAACTCCGGTATCCTTTACCTTGCTCAGGAAATCAAGCAGTACAATGCCGACAGCACCACAAAGTGGTCGCCTATCTACATTTCTTCTCCTGAATATCAGGTTCTTGACAATGCGAATCATCCGGATGCCATGCTCGGAATCGACGGCAACCGCCAGTCCGCTTCACTCTACGACATGATTCCTGCCAAGCCACAGAACCAGAATCCTTTCGGCGAGTGGAACACCGCCAAGATCATGGTTTACAAAGGGACCGTCGTTCACGGACAGAACGGCGTGAACGTGGTTGAGTACCATCTGTGGACCCCTCAGTGGACCGACATGCTTCAGGCCTCCAAGTTCTCTCAGGAGAAATGGCCTCTTGCATTCGAACTCCTGAACAACTGCGGCGGCGACAACCATGAAGGCTACATCGGCCTTCAGGACCACGGTGACGACGTCTGGTACCGCAACATCCGCGTAAAGGTTCTGGACTAATGAGAAAGGCTAGTCTAATCCTTATGGCCTCGGCGCTTCTTCTCGGCACCTCGTCTTGTACCGAAAAGAAGACCGAGAGCCCTGTAAAGAAGGAAATCAGCGTACAGCTTTACAGTATCAGAAGCGTCATCGGCAATCCTGAGAAGTACGCCCAGAACCACGAAGAGGCTTTCAAGGCTCTCGCTGAGATGGGTTATACTTCAGTAGAAGCCGCATGCTATTCTGACGGCAAACTCTATGGGGTCGATCCGGAGCAGTACAAGGCTGATCTGGAGGCCGCCGGGCTGAAGTCCCTTTCCACCCACATAGGACATAACCTTAGTGACGAAGAACTTGCGTCAGGTGACTTCACCGAATCAATGAAGTGGTGGGATCAGGCCATAGCCGCGCACAAGGCAGCCGGATGCAAGTATGTCGTCTGCCCGAGCTTCAAGGTTCCAGAGACCTTGGAAGGCCTCAAAACCTACTGTGACTACTTCAACGCCATCGGAGCCAAATGCAAGGAGAACGGGATGCTTTTCGGCTATCACAACCACTCGCATGAGTTCAAAAAGATAGACGATACCGTCATCTATGAATATATGCTTGAGAACACAGACCCTGAGAAGGTATTCTTCGAGATGGATGTGTACTGGACAGTGATGGGCAAGGCATATCCTGTTGAACTTTTCAAAAAATATCCCGGCCGTTTCACGCTTCTCCACATCAAGGACCACAGAGAGCTGGGCGAGAGCGGAATGGTAGGCTTCGATGCCATATTCAAGAATGCCGATGTAGCGGGCATGAAGGATTTTGTGGTTGAACTTGAAGCGTTTACCAATGGAGATTGGAAGGAAAGCATGAAGATGTGCGCAGACTACCTTCTTAATTCTGACTTCGTAAAAGCCAGTTATGCGGAATAACTCCTTTTGAACGTTCGTATTTTCGAGAGTGACTGATAGTTTTCAGTCACTCTTTTTTTTACCCCTACCAGAAAGTATTGCAAGTATTCCGGAGAATCAAAGAAAATATACCATATTTTTACTATATTTGACAAATTTAGGCTAATTGTTAATTGTAATTAATGGTTTCTTAGACATATTCAATTATGGACAAGATTCTGCTTAGAAATATCACTTCGGAGGGTCGGCAGGTGGACATCACAATCGCGGACGGATTGATAACAAGAATCGCTCCGCACTCTGATGAGTACAGGGAAGCCGCCTCGGGGGTCGAGACAGTCGATTGCACAGGCAAGGTGGCTGTTCCTGGATTCATCAATATGCACACACACGCCGCCATGTCCCTGATGAGGGGTGTCGGCGAGGACATGGTTCTTCAGGATTGGCTTGGGCATATCTGGGCCATAGAGTCTAAGCTTGACGCACCGTTCATCTACTGGGGGACAAAGGCTGCCGCGCTTGAGATGATCAAAACGGGGACCACCACATTCAATGATCATTACTGGTTCTCACCTACAGCAAGGATCGCGGCTGCGGAAATGGACATCAGAGCCGCTGTCTCCTACCTTTTCCTCAATCACAACGACCCTGCCGAGGCCGAAAGGGAAAAGGAACAATGCATTGAAATGCACGAGACTGTGCCGGGCTGGAACTCACGGTCGATCTTCACGATCGGCATCCATTCAATTTACTCGGTCAGCGAGGAACTTATCCTTTGGGCCACTGAATATGCCCGCAAGCATAATCTGAAGATCCACATCCATCTGGCTGAGTCTGAACGCGAGGATCTGGACTGCAAGGCCGCTCACGGAGGACTCTCCCCTGTCGAGTATCTTGAGGCTCTAGGAGTGCTTGGACCGGATGTCATCGCCGCGCACACGCTCTGGCTTTCTGACCACGACATCGAGATCTTGGGCAAATATCATGTGAACTGTGTGCACAACATCAACTCCAACACCAAACTGGCCTCAGGCTACAAATTCAAGTGGAAAGAACTTACTGACGCGGGAGCGAACGTCTGCCTCGGTACAGACGGATGCGCATCGTCCAACAATCTGGATATTCTGGAGGCGATGAAGACCACGGCCTTGTTCCAGAAAGCGTGGAGGAAAGATCCTTCAGCTTTGCCGTTACAGACACTTATGGACATGGCAACCATAAACGGAGCCAAGGCGTTCGGACTTAAGACAGGCAAAATCGAGGAAGGATATGAAGCTGACATCCAGATTGTTGACACGGACAACACATTCTTCCTATCCCCCGGCCCGTTTCTGGCGAACTTCATCTACTCGGCGCACAGCGACTGCATTTCCTCGCTCATCGCCGGCGGAAAGTTCGTGATGCGCGACAGAAATGTGTTCGGAGAGAAGATGATTCTCAAGGGGGCTCGTACTGTCCTGAACGAAATCGAATACAGACAATAACAGCATGTGCGGAATCTCCGCCCGATGCAATAATCAATGAATATAAAATATGGATCCAAGAGCAGAAAGAATCTACGGAGCCGCTGAATATCTCAAACAGCAGCTTGGCGGCCTCAAGCCAGAGGTCGGCATCGTGCTTGGCAGCGGTCTTGGAAAACTGGCGGACAGCATAAGCGATCCGCTGACAATACCTTACAAGACTATACCTGGATTTCCGGTCTCCACGGCCATCGGCCACAAAGGCAATTTCATCGTCGGAAAGCTTGGCGGCAAGACCGTCATAGCAATGCAGGGTCGCATCCACTACTACGAGGGCTACCCGATGGAACTTGTCACGCTTCCTATACGTGTGATGAAGGTCATCGGAATCAAGTACCTGTTCGTGTCAAATGCTGCGGGCGGTGTCAATTATGAATTCAAGGTCGGCGACCTGATGATCATCACAGACCACATCAACCAGCTGCCTAACCCGCTTATCGGTCCGAACCTTGACGATTTCGGGCCTCGGTTCCCGGACATGACAAGGCCTTACGACCTTGGATTGATAGCCAAGGCTGAGAGGATCGCAGGAGAATTGGGCATAAAACTCCACAAGGGAGTCTATTACGGAGGAACCGGTCCTACATACGAGACACCGGCCGAGTACAAGTACATCCGCACGATAGGTGGAGACGCCACGGGGATGTCAACAATTCCGGAGGTCATCGTCGCCAGGCACTCGAATATTCCCGTGTTCGGAGTCTCAGTGATCACCAACGAGGCACACGATGACTACGCCCCTGACTATGTGAATGACGGAGATGATGTGGTGAAGGCCGCTGACGCCGCCGCTGACAGGATGTGCGCGCTGTTCACCAAGATGATAGAATCGCTGTAATATTCATTGGAAATGAAATACGCCTACATTCTTTATTTTGTGTTTGCGGTTTTCATTATCGGATTCGGCTCCGCGCTTATGATAAACGGAGTTCCGTTTTCATGGAAGATGGGCTGCATTCTGCTGATCGGAGTATATTTCCTCTACCGCGGGATCGCGACGTGTGTCAACCAGAAACGCCGCCGCGAGCGTGAGGAAATCGACAATGGTAATGACCCGGCAAACGCTTGATTCGGGCTCATTCATTCATAGGTCGCTTCGACGGGCTCAGCGACCGAAGCCAAGTGGTCGCTGAGCCCGTCGAAGCGACTAAAATATCAAACAACAATATTGATAATATGGATTTAGGACTGTTCAGAGTGGCCGCCGCCGTACCAAGGGTAAAGGTGGCTGATGTTGAATACAACGCGGAATCAATCTGCAGGCTGACAGGCAAGGCCGAGGAAGAGGGCGCTTCTCTTGTCGTGTTTCCGGAGCTTTCCATAACCGGTTACACCTGTCTGGACCTGTTTGGTCAGAACCTCCTGCTGACAAAGTCTGAAGAGGCTGTCGGTAAGATAATGAACTTCACGAGAGGCAAGCACATAACCGTGGTTGTAGGAGCACCTGTCCGATTCAGAGGCCGGCTGTACAACTGTGCGATAGTGCTGAGAAACGGGGGCATCAAAGGCATTGTGCCAAAAATCTACCTTCCGACCTACGCAGAATTCGACGAGGGACGCTGGTTCGCCTCAGGGTCGGACTTCCTCGGATCAGACAATTCGGCCACCGGACGTTTCGTTGACGATGGCAAGGACTATTACCGTGACGGATTCGACTCTATCATCAAGTACTGCGGGCACAGATGCAACATCTCCCCCAACCTGCTTTTCACGGTCGGGAACGCCACGTTCGGAATCGAGATCTGTGAGGATTTCTGGACTCCGATTCCACCGTCCTCGTTCCTCGCCCCTTCCGGAGCGCAAGTAATCGTGAACATCTCGGCTTCCAACGAGGTGATGACCAAGCATCAACAGCGAAAGGAACTCATTTCCAATCAGTCCGGACGAACGGTGTCAGGCTACATCTATTGTTCTGCCGGTTATGGAGAATCTTCAATGGACACAGTCTATGGCGGATCATCCATCATCTGCGAGAACGGACACGTGCTGGCTGAGAATGAAAGATTCCAACTGCACGACACGATGATATTCGCTGATCTTGACATCGAGAAACTCAACGTCCTGAGGCAGAAGAAGAATTCCTTCCGGGGAATGACTCCTGACGGAACCTCCGCCTGTGAATATTCAGGATTATATTCATGCTACGACCTTGGTCCGGCCGCGCCGACGGATTTTGACAAAAAGTTCTACCGCTATGTGGAGCCGCATCCGTTCCTGCCGGAGGGTGATCCGGCAGAGATTGCCGAGCGTTCCAAGGAGATTCTTCAGATCCAGACGACCGGGCTCATCGCGCGTCTGGAACATATAGGCTGCAAGAAGGCGGTTTTGGGAATATCCGGCGGCCTTGACAGCACACTGGCACTTCTTGTGACGGTGATGGCGTTTGACAAACTGAGCATACCAAGGAAGAATATCATCGGAATCACGATGCCAGGACTCGGAACAACGCACCGGACAAAGTCCAACGCTGTGGATCTGATGGAGGTTCTTGGCGTGACGACGCGTGAGATTTCCGTTGTGGCAGCGGTGGAGCAGCATTTCAGAGATATCGGCCATGACCCTAAAGTGATGGATTCCACCTACGAGAACGCCCAGGCCCGCGAAAGGACTCAGATTCTTATGGACATCGCCAATCAGGAGAACGGAATCGTGATCGGTACCGGAGACCTGTCGGAACTGGCCCTCGGATGGTGCACCTACAATGGTGACCATATGTCAATGTACGCCGTCAACGCCTCCGTGCCGAAGACTCTGATCAAGTATCTGGTGCGCTGGGCGGCCAGAAATGTGTTCACGGATTCAGCGACTGATGGCGGAAGATCCGCCTCCGAGATCCTGATCGACATCGCCGACACTCCTATCAGTCCAGAGCTTACGCCTGCTGACTCAAAGGGACAGATCAAGCAGAAGACAGAGGATCTGATCGGCCCGTACGAGCTGCACGATTTCTTCATCTACAACTTCATCAGGTACGGTTACTCCCCGGTGAAGATTTTCCATCTGGCATGCCGCGCGTTCGGAGAAGCCGAGAACGGAGCGGAGGTCCACTGTGGGAAGAGCGAAGAGAATCATCCGGATGTGACCTTCGACAAGGCTACGATCCTGAAATGGTTGAAGAAATTCTACTGGCGCTTCTTCAGCCAACAGTTCAAGCGTTCGTGCATGCCTGACGGCCCGAAGATCAGTCTCGTCAGCTTCTCCCCTCGCGGTGATTGGCGTATGCCTTCAGACGCTCAAGTCCAACTCTGGATTTCCGAGCTTGACAAGATCTCCGTGTGAGAAGTACAACTTTGTCAGTGACATCGGTAAAAATTCATTTTCATTTTTGTACATTTGTGATTCTATGCCATAGACAGTGATAGACTGGTGGCTTGGAATGAAATGCAAAATGTACAAGATATGAACGAGTTGCTATCCAAGTTCCGGAAATGCGGAATAGCCTTGACCGCTGTGTTTCTGCTGACGCAGATGACGGCCGCCGCACAAGGGACCCTGCTTACCGGAAAGGTGACGGACACGGACGGGACTCCGGTGATCGGAGCCGGAATCATTTCGATGCAGAAAAAAGCCTCCGGAACGACCAGCGATCTGGACGGCAAGTTCAGTTTCAAGGTTCCCGCAGGGACAGAATCCGTGCTGTTCTCCTCGGTCGGAATGAAAGACGTTGTCTATAAGATAGTTCCGGGCAAGACCGAGAACATCACGATCGTGATGGAGTGGGAAAGCACGCAGCTGGATCAGGTTGTCGTGACCGGATACGCACAGACCACGGTCAAAAGGATAACCGGCTCCGTGGCTGTCATCAGTTCGGACAAGTTCGAGGCCAAGGCCATCTCATCTGTCGATGCGCTGATGCAGGGTGAGGTCGCAGGTGTTGCGGTCTCGGCGACTTCCGGCCAGCCGGGAACCCAATCCAGAATCCGGATCAGAGGAGCGAACAACCTCTCGGGGACCAGCCAGCCACTCTGGGTGGTGGACGGAGTGCCTATGCAGAGTGACTCCCCGAGTCTCAGCTCCGAGCAACTTGCCACCGGAGGCTTCGATGACATATTCGTGAACGGCATCGGCAACATCAACCCCAACGACATCGAGAGCATCACCATCCTGAAGGACGCGGCCGCGGCGGCAATCTACGGATCCAGGGCTGCGAACGGTGTCATCGTCGTGACCACGAAGAAGGGAGAGGCCGGGAAGATGAGGATCAACTACAACAACACGTTCACGATGTCGATAAAGCCGCAGAGGACATTGAACCTGATGAACTCCGCCGAGAAACTGGCCTGGGAGGATGAACTTTGGAATGAGTTCTCCGCTGACAAGTACGAGGAATCGCTGACCGACAACACGATAGTCTATCCGGTGGTCGGAATAGTCGGACAGATCAGAGCCGGACTCGGGGACTTCGCAAAGTACAAAGGTGACACCGCCGCACAAGATGCCTGCATAGCGTCATTAAGAGAGAACGACACAAACTGGTACAACCTTCTGTTCCGGAACGCTTTCTCGCAGGGGCACCACCTGTCCCTCAGCGGAGGCTCTGAGAAGAACACCTACTACGTCGCACTCGGTGTCAATGACGAGGACGGAATGCTGATCCACAACAGCTACAGAAGGTACAACGTCAACTCCAAGATGACCCTAAAGCCTGTGGACTGGGTCAGGATAGACATAGGCATGGAGGCCGCCAGACAGGAATCCCGGATGCCGTACTCCAGCGTCGATCCGTTCCGCTACGCCTACTTCTCCAATCCGTACGAGAAAGCGTACAACGAGGACGGCTCATACGCGGCCGACAACACTTGGTTCACACTCGGCTACTACAACGGCCGTGGAGTCGAGCAAGTCATGCCGAAAAACGGGTTCAGCCTCCTCCGCGAACTGGACTCCAACTACAGCTCCACAAAGAACACAAACGGAACTTTCAGGGCACAGGTCGATTTCAAGATCGCGGAGCCGCTGCATTTCGTGGGGCTGGCCTCATATTCATTCGCGAACAACTCCACCGACAAGATCGTGGACAAGGACACCTACACCGCCTTCCGTGACAGGCTCGGAAGCGACGACCGCTCGCAGACCAACCTCTATGGAAGCATATCCCAGAACAGGACCAACAGAAACAGCTATGTTGTACGTGGACATTTCGCATTCAACAAAACCTTCTTGGAGCGGCACACGGTCAACATATTGGCCGGAGCGGAATTGAGAGGGTCGGACGCCAACACCATATTCACAAAGCGCTACAACTACGATCCTAAGACCGGAACCACCTCGCTGCCAAGCATCAGCGGTCCACAGGACGAATGGTTGAGGGAAGTCGAGAAGCTGAACGGGGAATATTTCAGCAAGACCCGCTACGCTTCGTTCTACGCCTCGGCCGACTACTACCTCGGGAAGACGATCGTGCTCAATGCCTCGTTCAGGACCGACGGGAGCTCCAACTTCGGAAGCAACCGGCAGTTCAACCCGACATGGAGCGCCGGCGCGGCATGGCATATTGGCGAGGAGAACTGGATGAAGAATATCCCTGTGGTCTCCCACGCCACACTGCGCGCCGCCTACGGTTTCACGGGCGACGTGAACACCAGCACCTCGCACCTCCTTGTGATGCAGTACCTTCAGCAGCAGTACCGCTACTTCGGGGACGAGACCTTCAACCTCGGCACCATCCCGTCTGCCCCGAACCCTGATCTCGGTTGGGAAAAGACCCGTGACGCGAAAGTTGGGCTGGACTTCGGCCTCTGGAAAGACAGGCTGACGGTGAACACTGAATATTACTACCGCCTCAGCACGGATGTGGTCACCTCCTCACCTGTCCAGAGCACGACCGGATTCACCTACGTCTATTTCAACGCGGCCGACATAATGAACAACGGAGTGGAGGTCACGGTGAATGGCAAACTTATCCAAAAGAAGGACTGGACTGTCAGCGCCGCCGTCAACTTCGCCTACAACTACAACAAGGTTCTGAAATACAACCCAGTCTCCACAAGCGGCATCACGTCCAAGGACCGTTATGTGGAAGGCTACCCTACCGGAGCGATATTCAGCGGAAAATATTCAGGTATAGCGTCTGACACCGGTCTCTACCAGTTCAAGCTGCGCCCGGACGCACAGATAGCGACGGCCACCGACCTCAACAAGCCGGACAACTACCGTTACTACCTCGGCACGACGATCGCCCCCTACACCGGCGGGTTCAACCTCTCCGCCTCGTGGAAGCAATTGAAACTGAGTGTCAGCGGAATGTTCTCGCTCGGATCCAAGACCTACGAGAAGATGCGCTACCCGGCCAGCTACAGCAACACATCCCACAGCGGAGTCAGCACCGAGACCGTCCAGTCGCAGTTCAGCGACCTGTACGGCAACCATCTCAACGTGGAGAAGGACAGGACGAACAGATGGACCGTCGGCCACACGACCGGAGTGAAATACCCGCGCATCTACGACTACTACGACGCCAAGTACAACTTCTCGTCCTACAATCCGATGGATGCCAGCATCATTGACGCGGTCTATCTGAAGAACAACTCCTACGTCCGCATCAAGTCGGTAATCCTTACCTACTCGCTGCCTTCCGCGGCCGTGAAAAAGCTGAGGATGAGAGGCTTGAGTTTCAATGTCTCGATGAACAACTTCTTTACGTTCACAGGGTACGACGGATTGGACCCTGAAATCCCGGGAGCGACCTACCCGACCACCAGAAGCGTGTCCGGAGGCATCAATGTAGAATTCTAAATGATTTGAAATGAGCAATATGGAAATATACAAGAATATATTCAAGTGTGCCGCCGCTATCGCGCTTGCCATGAGTGCCGCCGGCTGCAAAGGCTATCTAAGCGTCCAGCCGCAGGGAGAGGTCATTCCGGAGACAGACGAAGAGTTCACCGCCATCATACACAATCACCTGCGCGACATAGAAGGAGGAGGCGATGAATATGTCATCGGGAATATGGACGCTCTGAAATTCCTTGAGGGCTGCGCCGACAATCTTGACGCAAACATCCGCACGAGCGCCAACCTGACATTCTTCGCCGGAGAGGAGATTGACAGCCGCCAGAGAGTCTATGAGGAGAGTTGGAAAGTTGTCCGTGACTGCAACATCGTGATTGAAAACATGAAAGACCGGACCTCAGACATCGCGCGCGGTGCCCTTTCGGCGGCATATTCAATGAAAGGAATTGTCTATTACAACCTGCTGCGGGAGTTCTGCCAGCCTTGGTCGGACTCCAAGGCCGGAGAACTGCCGGGCATTCCGATCGTGGACAGGTTCAACATCAACGACAAGCCTACGCGCGGAACGATCCGCCAGACCTACGACTACACGAAGGCCCAGTTCGAAGCCGCGCTCGCCTTGAACCCGACAGACCCCAAGTACATATTCACGGAATGGATCATCAAGGCCTACGAGGCGAAGCTTGAGTTCTGGTGCCAGAACTGGGACAGCGTCGTCTCGCTCTGCGAGGACATCATCACCCGCAGCGGAATATACCTGACCCCGATTTCTGAATATGCCGACATGATCAACGCACAATATGACGCGAAGGGGGAGGTGCTTGTCCGCTCGCACATCAACAATTCCAGCGAACTTGACTGGTACTTCAGCTACACGAAAAGCTATCTCGCCTCCAGACCCGCAAGCGCCAGACTCATCAGGTTGTTCGGCGGGAAGCCCGAGGATGATGTCCGCTATGCGGCCAGTTTCAACAGCAAAAGGATGAACGTCAAGACTCCGGAATGCAAGGTGCGCCTATCCGAGATCGTGCTGATGCTCTCCGAGGCATATTACCACAAAGGTGACAACGCTTCCGCCATCAAATGGCTGAACGATCTGCGCAGGAACAGAATCAAGAACGTCACCGACCTGACAATGGCCACACTTCCGGAAGTACGGGACGGGGAAAGAATCATCGTGGATTGCCAAGGCAAGGCCGTCACTCCCCTGCTTCAGGCCATTTTCGATGAAAGGCGCAAGGAACTTTACATGGAGGGAGACCGATGGTATGAACTCAAGCGCAACGGTTGTCCGGAATGGTGGGTAATCAGCAACGGCCTGAAATACACCACAAAAGAGTACCTCTACACCTCACCGATCTCGAAATCAGACGTGGATCTGAACCCAAGTCTGGAGCAGAATCCCGGGTATGTCTATTAGTCAAACTTACATTTTTTAAGTAAAATGAGAACAAAAAGGAATATAATTGCTATATTAGTCGCTGTTTTTGTCGGCACAACCCTTTGTGGATGCTCCTACAACGAACTTCCGCCAAAGACTTCAGATGCTTCAAAAAGTTACATCAAACCGAAAGGGGAAATCCCTACAGCCGCTGAAAGGGAGGAAGTGAAGGCCATAAAAGCAGAGTACGAGGCCGCCGTCAAAGCGAATGCCAACGAGTAAAGTTAACATTTGTAAGCGGAAAGACTGCAATACGGCAAAAACCTGTAGTGTATTATTATAGTTGTTTTAAATATTTCATGCAGTATGTTTAGAAGATTTCTGACATTTGTTGCGGCGGCCGCAGCGGCCGTGACAATCTCATCCTGCGAGAAGGATGACAAACCGACGGTTGAGTTCGAGAAGAGCCTCTACACTGTCTACGCCAAGCGAAGCGTGGATGTCAATGTTGTCATCAGCGAACCTGCGACAGAGAATGTCACCGTGCAGATCACAACAGCCGGAGCGACGGCGGGAACCGATTTCGAGATAACCGGCAATCCAGTGACAATCAAGGCCGGAGAGACCACCGGAACGTTCAGCGTTAAGAACCTGAACCTTACTGACGACAAGCCTCTCAACCTTGGCATCGAGTGCCCGTCTGGCTACAGCCTCGGAACCAAATTCGTGACTATTGTCACCCCTGATCCAGAGGAGACGCTTGTATATTCATTCCTGACGACCAAGGCCGACGTCCTCGGTTCCTACGTCGCCAACATCAAGGTGACCGGTGTCACTTCAGGAGACAAGCTCTCTCTTGGCGAGGATGTAATCATACCACTCAGGATCACCGGAGACGCCGCCCAATACGTCGTCTTTGATTCTGAGACAAAAGCCGTTGACAAAACACCTGGACCTCACGCTGTCCTCAAGGCCGGCAAATCCACGGCCACGTTCAAGTTCTCTCTCAAAGATGGCTTCAAGGACGGAGACAAGATAGGCGTGACCGTTGACACTGACGAGGCTGTAAGGTTCATCCCTGGGGACAACGAAAGCGCGGAGTACACGCTCTATTCCGTAAAAGTTCCTGATGCGATTCTGGGCACATGGAAGTTCAGCAAGGTGTTCGCAAAGGATGAAGTGGACTATTTCTTTGAAGAAATGGAAGACGATCCAGGGCTTCTTCCGTTGAAGAACGAAGGGTTCACCCTTACCTTTTCCAAGGATGATTCGGGTGTGGTGACCGTAACGCCAAACGACGAAGGCGATTTCGCCAACTATTTCAGAGAGGCGACAGTAACCCCGACCGAGCCAATGAACCTGATAGCGAAAGGTACAATAATAGGCAAGAACACAGCCACGGAAAGCAATATGTTCATGGAGGCCGATGAAGAGGACAGTTATGGAACGCATACAAACATGTACTACAAACTCTCAGCGGCCAACCGGGCGTTCAGCAAGGACA
This sequence comes from Bacteroidales bacterium UBA1628, assembly GCA_002321335.1. GTDB lineage: Bacteria > Bacteroidota > Bacteroidia > Bacteroidales > UBA932 > Cryptobacteroides. The sequence goes on from DCMG01000048.1 coordinate 14,286, forward strand.
AAGAAGTTATAGGTGAGTCCGTAATCGTGTTCACCATACTCGATGGCAAACTTGTCACAGAGTTCCGCGACTACGACAAGCCACCATTCGGAGAGAATTGGTGGGATGACAGCGCTTTCAGTTCGGAAATGTTCGGCTTCGCGTCCCTCTTTGTCAAGCAGTAACAGACAATGAATATCCCAGAGGTTATAAGATCCGGGAGAACAAAAAGGCTGGCTCCGTCAATGGGCCAGCCATATTATTTCACCGCGAACCACCTACGTTCATATCCGATCAGTTACCCGGCAGTTTACTCTGCCATGCGGTTGATTACTCATCACATCGGGGGCAATAATAGCCTATTCACACCCGAAGAGAAGATTGAAGAACATATCGGAGGCATATCTCTAGTTTTTGCACCCCATAAAGATGTCCACAAAAGGATTCGGACACACCTGTCTGTCAAACAATTACAAAGAGAGATTGTCCACATCCAAGCATTGGGCGAATCACCGTTTCTGCATAATTTTGCAAGACGATTCCATGAGCCAAGGGGCAGCTGTCCATAGACAGAGCCTCTGGACAACGAATGGAAGTCTGTCATATTCAAAAAAAAGATTGTGCTATGAGGAAAGTTTTGAAGTGGACATTGATTGTCATCGCGGCTGTATATTCATTGATTGTGCTTGCCGGACCGACGGTGGTGCTGAAATTGTTGTGTGACAAACACGTCACTTACAGGAGAGTGTACACTGCTGAGGAAGCGGGACTTCCGGATCCTGACACACTTTGGCTCAGGACTGAGGACGGATTCAGGGTCCACACGCTTGAGGTCAGGCCTGAAGGAGCGCCCAAAGGAGCTGTCATTTGTCTTTCAGGGATAGAGAATCCATCCGTCACTGCATTCTATGGCCACGCCAGGGAATTTCGTGACCTTGGACTTGTCACGTTGATGCCGGATGTGCGCGGCCACGGCGACAGCGATGGTGACAGAATCTGCCTGGCCTACCACGAGACAGCGGATGTCAAGGCAGTCACTGAATATATCAAAAAGACTTATAATGACATTCCAGTCATAGTGATGGGCCTCTCGATGGGCGGAGCGATCGCGATCAGATCCATCGGGGAGAATGAGGACATCGACGCGCTCGTCTCTTTGTCGGCATTTTCATCGCTTCAGGATTTCATAGGCTGGCATCTCGGAAGACTCATCACACCGGTGCTGGCGTATCCGGCCAGGCTGTCCACCGCCATCTACGCCGGGATCAAATTCGACTGCAACGGGTTCAAGGACACGCCATTGGAAGCCATTGGCCGATTGAACGGCCGCCCGGCCCTGATGATGCAAAGCCGCAAGGACTCACAGGTTCCATACCTATGCTTCAAGAAATTGACAAAAAGGGCCGGCACAGCGACCTCTGACCTGCGCACCTACGTGGTAGATGGTGATGAGCACTTCATCACCGGCTCGTTCGGGATACCCGAGGATGACAAGGAGTACAACAAGACGCTGATTGAGTTCATCAAGTCAGTCATAAATGAGAATAACCAGGCTGAGTCAAAAGAATTTTGATTTTCACTGAAAAGTGCATAAATTGCGTTGATAAACAAGGTACCTAATTGTGATAAGATAACGCTGCCTATTATTTGAGGAAAACCTGATAGATTCCGGATTCGTAATCCATCTATATTCTGTGACAGCGATCAGAAGTGAAAGTCGCCGCCGGCGAACAATCTAGAGTATCGGGAGGAGCCCTCTCATCAACTGAAAATCTGACAGGATATTTTGTAATAAAAGAGATGACTCCTCCCGAAGCTCTTTCAAGCCATGCGCCCGGATGTTTGATAAATGAATATTTATGGTTACATTTCCTGACTTTGACAATGATTC
>DCMG01000167.1 GCA_002321335.1 Bacteroidales bacterium UBA1628
AAGGACTGCAATTTATTTATTATTAAACAATTAAGTCAAATGTTAAAACAGTACGAGACCGTTTTCATCGCAACTCCCGTTTTGTCTGAACAACAGATGAAGGAAGCGGTTGCCAAGTACACAAAGCTGATCGCCGACAATGGTGGCGAGGTTGTGTACGAGGAGGACTGGGGACTTCGTCAGCTGGCTTATCCTATCCAGCACAAGACCTCAGGATTCTATTATCTTATCCAGTTCAAGGCTGAGCCAAGCTTCATTGCTGCCCTTGAGACCCAGTATTTCCGTGATGAGAGAATCATCCGATTCATTACCGTGGCTCTTGACAAGCATGCTGTCGCTTACGCTGAGAGGAGAAGGGAGAACAGGAACAAGCCTGCCGCCCCTAAGGCCGAGGAGGCTCATGTAGAGGCTCCTGTTGCCGCTGAGGAGAAAAAAGAGGAAAACGCTTAATCAAGGAGGAATGAATTATGGCACAGAATGACGCACAGAACGCTGGGATCCGCTATCTCAATCCTCCTACAGTAGAGGTTAGAAAGAAGAAGTACTGCCGTTTCAAGAAGGCAGGCATCAAGTATGTTGATTACAAGGACGCTGAGTTCCTCAAGAAGTTCCTCAACGAGCAGGGTAAGATTCTTCCTCGCCGTATCACCGGCACTTCCCTGAAGTTCCAGAGGAAAGTCGCTCAGGCAGTCAAGAGGGCACGTTTCCTTGCTCTGCTTCCTTATGTAACTGACCTTCTTAAATAATAGGAGAGCGAGATTATGAAGATCATTTTGAAGAAAGAAGTTGCCAATCTCGGCGAGGCCGGAGATGTGGTAGAGGTAAAGTCAGGTTACGGCCGCAACTATCTTATCCCTCAGGGATTCGCTGCCGCCGCCACTCCATCCGCTCTGAAGCAGCTTGAGGAGACAAAGCGCCAGAGGGCTCACAAAGAGGCCAAACTCATCGCTGACGCCGAGGCTCTCGCAGCCAAGATCGCTGCCACACCGGTTAAGGTGGCCGTAAAGGTCAGCGAGTCCGGCAAGATTTACGGCTCTGTCACCACCGCTCAGATCGAGGAGGCTCTCAAGGCCGCCGGCATCGAGGTTGACAAGAAGAACATCACTCTTGGCGAGATCAAGGCCGTTGGCGAGTACGAAGGCACAGTCAAGTGCTACAAGACAGTCAAGGCTACAGTTAAGGTAACTGTTGAGGCTGAGGCCTAATCTCCTTCGCAATAGTAACCCCATTTTGAGGGTTCGACAATACTTTCATCGGCTGCGGGATTCCGCAGTCGATTTTTTTTGCTATGCCTCAGACCATGGGTCTTGCTCCGGCCTTGCCCGACCTCCCGTTGATGGTTCTCACTTTCAACTCTTTCCTGCACTAATGGTATCGTAGATGCCCTCTTGTTTGAGATCGTTACCTAATGGTTGAAGTGTTATAAGTCGTGTTGTCGGATTGATTTGGGACATAAAATTGAGTCTGACGGATAACTACCCTGACGCTTATTTTATGAGTTGCCTAATCGTGAAGATGTAAGTTTCAGATACTTGTCCTCCCACTCATTTACTGTGAATCCATATCGTTTGCAGGCCTCCTCTTTTGACAATCCTCGTTTCATAGCACCTATGACAGCCCAGATTGCCAGTTCATCACGGGTCATTTCACCATCCATCAGTTCAGCGTGCATGGCTGTTGTCAGTTCTTCTTTCTTCGCCATTGTTTCACACAATTTATCAGTATAGCAAATATAGGTATTCTTCTCGATCATTAGTGTGTTCCTTGATTCATAATTTTTAGGTGACTATATATCAGTAGACTAACATGGTATGCAAGCGGTCGCTGAACAATTATATAGCCGCTACGCATTCTCGTTGTACACAATCATGCGGCTGTCGCCATAATATGTCTTGATTATTTGCTGATGACTCGTTCCGCGTTATGTGAATTCAGTGACAAACAAACTTTCCTTCCGCAGCATGACAACCCGAATCAGCGCGTTCTACAGAATTATTCAATATTTATTGATAAACGCAAAAATATTTATTGATAATCGTAAAATTTGTTCTATCTTTGCTGTAGATAAAAATTAACACTTATGAGAATCAGAAATCAAAGAAGCATCAAGGCCATCAGTCTGGCCGTTCTTGCGATCGGGGCGATCTACCTGGCGTTCGTGTATTACAGAACCATCTCTATGTTATGGTTCAATGAGGCTCCGGACAGGATTGTCTGGAATCAAGGTCAGATGGGGTGGCAAATCGCTGTTCTGGCTGGATATCTCCTTGGCTGGACAGCAGTGTTCTCGCTCGGTGTCCTTGTTGAATGCAACATTTTCAAAGGACTGAAATCCGGAGACTTGTTTCCGAAAAAGAATATTCCTTTAATCATGAGTGCGTCGGTACTCATCGGCGTGTCCATATTCTTTGGAGCGAATGTGCCTGATGTCATGAGAGGTGTAGAATGTTCGGTCCTTGATTCGAACTGCATCTTTGTTCCTTTGGTGGTGATTGTTTTCGGGCTACTTTACAAACAGGCTTCGCTTGCGATTGAAGACAGCAATCTTGCGATATGATTACCATCAACCTTGACATGGTCCTTGCGACAAGGCGTATGACTCTCAGCGAGTTGTCCGAAAAAGTTGGCGTGAACCTGACCAACCTTTCAATCCTGAAGACCGGCAAGGCCAGGGCAATCCGTTTCACAACCCTGAACGCCATCTGCAAGGTTCTGGATTGCAAGCCCGGCGACATCCTGGACTATGAACCGGATCCGGAAGGGACCCCAATTCATGGCGATGATGGCGAGTAGCGCCAAACTTGCCTTTATGTGCAAACTTCTCTCGGCTCATAATGCATTTGTACCGCTGTGGAATGTGATTCGATTTGTCCTTCATTCTTGTTTGTCACACCGGCCAGGAATCTTGTGCGACATCTCGTTGCGTTCACGCACAAGTTTGGGCCTTATCTGGTTATATTCACAACACATGTCTTTTGTTCTGTTCAACATATCCAGACGCTCTTGATCAACCGCTGAGTAAACCTCCCCGGCCAGCATTTTCTCGTATTCGGTCTTCATCGTTAAGTGACTTTTTTAAGGGAACTATATACCTGTTGACTAACTTCTGGCCTATTGTTTTTGCAATCAGTTAATTACAAGCAATTGATTGTTGTGAAGCGAGTTGATAATTAGTAATTTACAAGATTTTTGCAGTCAACTCGTATATAATTACCTTTTTTAATTTGAGCGAAAGCATATTTCAAACAAAAATAACGATTATATGCAAATGAACAAATGATCCCCAATGATTTCTTCAGTTGTGAATAACTTTAGTTCTTTGTACCTTTGTAGTGATTGCAGTTTGCAGTTTGCAATTAAATGGAATCTCTACATCTGAAAATCAATATGAAGTATTTTTGACAAGAGAAGCCGCTTTAAGTTTGTTTCAGTAGATGCAGATGACGGAAAATACTATTTTAGGATACTAGAATTATGAGACGAAGAATCACAAAAATGCCCACAGATGAGGAGTTTGAGGCCATGTGGGAGGCTTCGCAAAAAGCCCATGCGAGAAAAGTTGAAGAATTTGAGCGCACTCACACCAAGGAGGAGATAGAGGCCATAGAGAACGACCCTATGTTCCAACGATGGGATGATGGATCAGACATCTTGGGGTAAGAATCTGGTTAACCGCTCCGAGTGGGCGTTTTCCCGTGTCTTCTTGTCATGGCGCATAAGAGACTGAGTATAAGATAAATGAACAATCTCCCGGTGCGATAATCAGCATTAGAAGATTGTTCATTTGATTGATAATTAATGCGTTGCCTGCCACGAATGGATTATGCCGCTCCGCAATGATCTACGTGAAAATCTGTCCAAGCACCAAGCGCATTCAGAAGAGCACGGTGAAGACGAGGGCCGCGAAGGCTGCACCGGTGATAGGGCCGAGTACCGGAATCCAGCTGTAGGACCAGCCGCTGTCACGCTTGGGACTCTTCATCGGGAGGATGGCGTGGGCGATCCTCGGGGCAAGGTCTCTGGCCGGGTTGATTGCGTAGCCTGTGGCCCCGCCGAGGGACATTCCGATGGCCATGATCAGCATTGTGACAGGGAAAGCTCCGACTGTGCCGAGGCCGATGTCCGCAGAGTTGCCGGGAGCGGAAAACATCAGGATGCAGAGCACCAGAAGCCATGTCCCTATGAACTCGCAGAAGAAGTTCCTGCCGGGATTGTGGATCGCTGGCATTGTGCAGAACGTCCCGAGTTTAGTGTCAGGATCCTCGGTTGCGTCATAGTGATCCTTGTAGAAAGCCCACACGAGAGCGGCCCCGAAAAATCCGCCGAGCATCTGGGCTATGATGTAGCCGGGAACCAATGCCCAGGAGAACGAACCGGCCACGGCGAGACCTATCGAGACGGCAGGGTTGAGGTGAGCCCCTGAATATGGACCGGCGATGAACACGCCGCACATGACCGCGAAGCCCCAGGCCATAGTGACTACAGTCCAGCCGGCTCCTTTACCTTTTGATTTTTCGAGACTTGTGCATGCGCAGACACCATCGCCCAAAAGGATGAGAACAAGAGTGCCGAGAAACTCGGCGAGATAAGGATTCATATTCGTTAAAAGTTTTATTTTTTCGTAAGTGTCCTGCTGATTGCTTCCGCCCAGCCTGCTTTGGCGGCTTTGACGGTGGCTTCGTCCATGGATGGGATGAAGACTCGTTCTGACTGCCATTGTTTCTTCACATCGTCAATGCTCTCCCAGAAGCCGACGGCAAGGCCTGCGAGGTAGGCGGCTCCAAGCGCGGTGGTCTCCGTGACTTTAGGCCGGATGACCTTGGCACCGAGAATGTCGGACTGGAACTGCATCAGGAGATTGTCACGTGAGGCACCACCGTCTACCTTGAGTTCGCCTAGGTGGATGCCGGAATCCTTCTCCATGGCGGCGACAATGTCCATTGTCTGGAAAGCGATGCCTTCGAGGGCGGCGCGGGCGATGTGTGCGGCTTTCGTGCCACGGGTGATTCCGAATATGCTTCCTTGGGCATGCGGATCCCAATACGGAGCTCCCAGACCGGTCAGGGCAGGAACCATGTACACGCCGCCGTTGTCGGGCACAGATGCGGCCAAGGCCTCGACCTCCGAGGAACTCTTGATGATCCCGAGACCGTCGCGAAGCCACTGAACCACGGATCCAGCCACGAAGATCGATCCTTCCAAAGCGTAGTTTACCTTGTCTCCTATCTTCCAAGCGATGGTCGCCAAAAGGTTGTTGTGCGACATTATCGGCTTCTCACCGGTGTTCATCAAAAGAAAGCATCCTGTTCCGTAAGTGTTTTTAACTGAACCTGGTTCGGTGCACATCTGGCCGAACAGGGCGGCCTGCTGGTCTCCTGCGATGCCGGCCACAGGAACTTCCCCGCCAAGCAGGCTGGTCTGGCCGTAGATCTCGGAGGAAGACTTCACCTGAGGCATCATCGAGAGCGGAATGTTCAGAATGTCAAGAAGTTCTTCGTCCCATTGGAGGGTGTTGATGTTGAACAGCATCGTGCGGGACGCGTTGCTGACATCGGTGACGTGCTCGTGTCCTCCGGTCAGATTCCACACGAGCCAGCTGTCCACGGTCCCGAAGCGCAGCTTGCCTTGTTCCGCGCGCTCTCTGGCACCCGGCACATTATCCAGAATCCAGCGGATTTTCGTACCTGAGAAATAAGCGTCAATGATCAACCCGGTCTTCTTGCGGATAAGCTCCGTCATCCCGGCTGCCTTGAGGGAATCACAGAAATCGGAAGTCCTCCTGTCCTGCCAGACGATTGCATGGCAGATCGGCTTTCCGGTCTCCGCATCCCAGACAATTGTGGTCTCGCGCTGGTTGGTTATTCCTATCGCGGCGATGTCCGATCCTCCGAGGCCCAACGAAGCCACAGCTTCCGTCATGACCGCATATTCCGAAGACCAGATGTCCATCGGGTCGTGTTCCACCAGCCCCGGTTTCGGAAAATGTTGGGTGAACTCTTTCTGGCACACGGCCTTGGCTTCCCCCTTCCTGTTGAAGACGATGGCTCTCGACGAGCTTGTGCCCTGATCAAGGGCAAGAATATATTCTTTCATATTCAAAAATTTATGAATATAAATGTGTTAGTAATATGATGGTTTATGCCGCCCAAATGCGACCGGACAAACTAAGGAATAACCTCGCTTGCCCGAACAAAAATAAGTAAATTCTCAAATAACTCCAAGGGCAGAACCAATTACTGACTTTTCCGTCGGATGACGGCGAGGTAGGTGAGCAGGATGACGTTCATCATCAACGCATAGACTATTGCGGGAATGGCCATCTCGCCATTGTTGAAGACTTGAGGTGAAACGGCCATGGCAATTGCCTGTGCGGCGTTCTGCATGCCTACTTCAATCACGATTGTCCGTTTGGATGATTTGTCGAGCCTGAACATTCCGGCGAGAATGGCTCCGCACCCCATAGCCGCAAGAATAAGAGCCCCGCATGAAAGTCCGAGCACGCCGATGTTGTCGATGATCTCTCCGGCGTATTGGATGAAAAACACAGCGGCCAGAAGCATCAGCGCAGGAAAGGCCAGGCGCCCGATAACGGCTCCGACCCGTGTTGCCAGAGCAGGGAACCACCGTCTGAATCCTGTCCCTAAAGCCATCGGCAGGAACACCAGCACGATGTTCTGGACGAGCAGACATCCCACAGGAAGGGAAATAACAGTCTCTTCTTTCAACGACACGAATCTGGTCACGAATTCCATAATGGCTGGAATCGTCAGAAGTGTCACGACGCTGCTAAGTGCGGTCAATGTGACGGACAGCGCGACATTCCCTTTGGCGAGCATGGAGAACACATTGGACGAGCTCCCTCCCGGGCAGCATGCCACCAGCAGCAACCCGACGAACGCGACAGCCGGGAGGTTGAAGGCCACAGCCACGATGAAGGCGATGACCGGCAGGATAACCAACTGCCCGGCAAGCCCCACCGCAACCGCTTTCGGGTGCTTGGCAACCTGCCTGAAAGAAGCCACATCCAACTCAATCCCAAGTTGGAACATCAGAACTATCAGAATCGGCAGTACTATCCAGATTGTGTTCATCGCAGTTTTTTTCCAGCAAAGATAACCTTTTCCCGCAAACAACCGCAAGATGCCTGTCAATGAATATACCAATGAATATCCCGGCGAGGTCCTTCGTATTTGGCTTATCGGTAGCCACTCCACCCTATTTGCCATTCTATCCCCGGGTGCAATGTCGGCCTTATTGCCCCCGCGGCAGCCGACACCGGTATGTTCGCGTGCGAGGTAGCCCTTATAGTCCCCGCAGTTGCCGACACCGGTACGTTCGGGTGCGAGGTAGCCCTTATTGCCCCCGCAGTTGCCGACACCGGTATGTTCGGGTGCGAGGCTGCCCTTATTGCCCCCGCAGCAGCCGACACAGGTACCTTCGGGTGCGAGATACCCCTTATTGCCCCCGCGGTTGCTGACACCGGTAACTCCGGGGGCGATGAGAGCCTTTTTGCCCCCGTGACTGCCCGGCGTGATAGAGCCGGGTGCAGATGGCATATTCCCGCACCCGATCCACAGGTTTCCGGCGATAAAATCCAGAGAATTATTGCCGCCATTAATCTTGACGGTCAGGGGGGCAAAAAGACCAGTTTTGCACCCAAAGCCATTTCAACAGCACACTCTAGGTGCAGGCAGGAAGATATTGCCCCCGAAGCGCCTACGCTGTCCCCATCGCCCTATTTGGCGGACAGAGGGAACAGTGAATCCACGTCGTACTGGGAGAGACCCAGAACCCGGCGTATCTGACCGTTGGATGAATGATAATCTTGGCGCAGCCTGCGGGCCAGATCCAGTTTTTGAGGCCTCGTCAGATCTCTCAGTGAGTTGGTGCCGTAATTTTGCATAAGAAGTTTGCTGACCTGTGTGAAAAGTTCAGGGTCTGTAAGAAACTCCCCATCGTCAATCTCGTTTGCCAGTTCACCGTACGCCTCGACATTCTTGCTGATCATCGAGAAGTAGTGATGGGCGTTGCGGAACATCGCTTTGCCAAGCTCGGTGGCACAGAACGAGACAGGTGAGATATGCCCGTTGATTACAAGGTAGTCACCAGCCAATTCTCCACCCCTGCTCCGAAGCAACTTTCTGGCTTCCCTGTAGGAGAAGTCACCCAACGGTCTCCCGATCTGATAGTCTCCGAAATAGAACCTCCCTGTTCCCCAGGGGTCGGAATAAGGCGTGCGGTCCGGATCCGCCACATAGCCATTCCTGTTGACGTAGACAATCGTGTTCCTCAACGTTCTCAGATCTTTGATAGGTTTTAGAGACATTGTGAACCGCCGGATGGACTCCTTTCGTCCCTTTGAGGCCAGGTACCATTTCAGACGTCTCCTAAAAAGATCGAAAAAGCGCCTTATGTCATCCTCATTCCCACTCACTACCAAATGAATATGATTGCTCATGATCTCAAAGGCGACAATAATAACGGTCCCGATGTCTTTATGGCATCTGGCCAGAAGGTTGATCGCATAACGAAAATCCTCAGCGTCCGCGAAGAGCAGCGAAGTGTCTATTCCCGGCGTGTAAAGATGCCACCAAGGACAACCTTTGGCAAATGTCGCCTCGCAGATCCGTTCAGACTCGGCATAAGAAGCTCTTTTCATAGTTCAAAAATATTTGGTGGGTGCGTTCAGGCCGTTCTCGCCCCCGCGATGTTAATAATCAGTGGTTTCGGGTGCAGCAACGGCTATTTTGCCCCCGAGACATAGTGTCGCAGGTAAAAACAAAAAAGCGGGTCAGGTGCGATATAACCTAACTCGCTTTGCGGATTCTTTGCCCCGCGGCATTCAGTCTTGTCAGCGAATAAAGCAATAATCTGTGAATATTCCAAATCCCTACCGAGACAAAAAGTCAAAACTCAGTCAAAAGCGGCCAAAAAGCGATATTCCAAATCTCTTTGCTTCGGGAATATCCTTGAATATTATTTCAGAAACATGATCCCCTTGAGGTTGACACGCATCGAGTCTCCTTCGTTATCGGTCGAGATGTGGTCCGTAAAGAACACACCGTTGTTCCCGTGAAAGTACAAAGGTTCGTTTCCGTTCTCTTTCCGCGCCCTGTCAACCTCACTCATCGGAATCGCCAACCTTACCGAATCGGCTGAGACTGTCACAAAGACTGTGTCTGCTAAAGGAACAGAGCCATTGAAATAGATGCTTTCAAAGCGTGTGTACCCATCCGGAATCTTTAAAGCCCCTTGAGTGTTTATCTCCAGCCAACGGAAGTCATCGACTGCCACGGTATCTGCCTGGCATCTGTCGGCCCAACTGCCGAAGTTCCAGAACCCAACCGACGTGTCAACAATCTCACGCACGACTTTCTCGTGATATTGAATGAAGAGATATTCCATTTTCCGGTCAATTCCCACCACAGACGCTGAATCACATGATTCCATGATCTCTGAATATTTTGCCGAGTCCAAAGGAAAACTGATGTCTGGGGAAATCGATGACATCGCTTTCTTGACATCGCTGACGAGGACTCTTCGGGACAGTGCGGCGAAATTCTGGGGTCCGACGGACGAAAGGATCGCAAGAGCGAAAAAGGACAGCGGTATCCAGCGGAATGATTTTGACTTGTTGACCGTCAGTCCTATGCAAACTACATAACACCAAACGTTGAAGAGCATGAGATAAAGGCGTGGTGCGGTGATCCCGTAGTCGCTTACCCTTTTGACAATCCCGACCGTCATCAGCATAAGAAGTGGCAGGAATATGGCGGGTAGAAGCCTCAGCGCCTTGCGGTCGAATCTCCATTTGTCTCGATCCTCACGGAATTGCACAGGATAAATCAGGAATATCATCAGTACCATGCAAAGCATTGACGCCATCACCAGCGTTGACACCCACCCCCGAGGCAGGTTCCATTCAAAGATTATCTTCGCGGCATAGACGTAGAGCGTCAATACGTATGCTCCTAAAAGAGGAAACAGCAGATAGTTGATCAGCCCGAGTCCGGCCTTTCCCGGCCTGTCGGCATCATATCTGCCCCTAACCGGAATCAGTTGCATGAACACCATCGGAGCAATGAATATCATGCTGACCCAGAACACGTCCGCAACCACTTTCCAGCCAATCTCAAGACCGAAGAGCATTTTGAACGCGAGAACGAGCAGATCCAACCCTCCTGCCAGAAGCAGCCCGACCACGAATGCGGTGAATGCTGCGGTGACGCAGTCAATTGTGTGGTTCCAAAGCCCTGTGTCATTGTCGGATTTCCGCCAGACGGGGGCAAGGAATATCCCAGACACGATGATCCACACAAGGGTTGTCGCCGCATTGAGCCAACTCATGTCCAATGGCCAGTACCATCGGAACAGAAGGCAGATTCCAAGCCACAATGCGTTGATGGTCAGGGTCCAAAGCGGCTTGATGGATTTTTCTTCGCCATTTCTCCAGTCTGTGAGCCCGAGTCTGACCGCCATATTCAGCAGTCCGGATGTTATCGTCCAGAACATCAGAAAGAAAGCGTCATTCCCCTCGATTTTGTCATCCGAATGAACAAGTACGACAGCCAGAATAGCCGCCGCGGCCATGAAGCAAGACGAGACCGGGAACCTCTTGAAAGTCCCTGCCGTCTTTGCCCACAGGCTCTTGAATGTGGCTTTATTGATCATGTCTTTAGCTTCTTTACCTGCAAATTTAGTAATCCTTAAAGAATATCAATTTATTTTTAATGCTTGCTAAGCAATAATTCCGGAATATAATCATTATCTTGTGTCGTAAAGAAAATTTTTCGGTTATGGGACGTAATATTAAGTTTTTATTTTGTCTGACAGCTGCTTTTATACTGAATGTGTTCGCTATGATGACAGACGCTTCCGCTCAACAGGCACTATGGAGCGGGGCACAGGTGGTGTCGCCTCAGGTCAATGAGGACAAAACAGTTACCTTCAGATATTCAGCACCTAATGTAATCAGGGTTCAGGTGACGGGAGATTTCCTGCCGCCGCAAAAGATCAGCACTCCGAACGGAGATTATGAAGTTCCGGGAGTCGCCGAACTTGTCCAAAACCTGAACGGGGTCTGGGAATATACCAGCGCCCCTCTCGAGCCGGAACTTTACAGTTACTCCTTAATTGTCAACGGTCAGCGGATGAATGATCCGTCGAACGTCTATCAGATAAGGGACGTGGCCACGGTCACGAGCATATTCATTGTCGGTGGCGGTCAGGCTGAACTTTATAAGGTTAATGACGTGCCGCACGGGACGGTGTCGAAGGTTTGGTATGACAGCCCTTCGCTTGGGATGAGGCGCCGAATGACGGTTTATACTCCGGCAGGTTATGAAAACAGCGGAAAGACCAGATACCCTGTGCTTTACCTTCTGCACGGAATGGGTGGAGACGAGCAGGCCTGGATGGAGCTCGGACGCGCCTCCCAGATCCTCGACAATCTCATCGCGCAAGGCAAGGCGAAGCCGATGATCGTGGTGATGCCGAACGGCAACGCCTCTCAGGAGGCCGCTCCCGGCGAGACCTCCCACGGACTTGTCCAACCAAAGTTCAACCTTCCCAAAACCATGGACGGCACCTACGAAACCTCCTTCCCGGAGATCATTGAATATGTTGACTCTCACTATCGTACAATCCGTAAAAAGGAGGGTCGCGCGATAGCCGGACTGTCGATGGGCGGATTCCATTCGCTCCACATCTCAAAGGAATATCCAGACACCTTCTCGTACATCGGCCTGTTCTCCGCCGCCATATTCCCTGAAAAGGAATCCCCTGTTTACGAAGACTTTGACGGCAAACTCGCGAAACTGTTCGCCACCAAGCCATCCCTTTTCTGGATCGGCATCGGCAAGGATGACTTCCTCTACAAAGCCAACACCGACTTCCGCAGGAAACTCGACGACGCTGGTTATGAATATACCTACGTGGAGTCCACCGGTGGCCACATCTGGCGCAACTGGCGTATCTACCTCAGCCAGTTCGCCCCGCTTCTGTTCAAATGAAGAGCCAGTTCAACATGAATCACCTGTTTGAGCGATTATGGAATAGACTGTTCCTCGTCATAAGGCCGGTTTACTTGCGCTTCTTCCTGCTGCCTCCTCATTGTTTGCAGGCGGTTTTTTGTAAATTTTGTAAATTAGTGACAAATTATTTGTTATTAATGAAACTTTAACTATTTTTGCGTTGGATAATAATAGGAGTTGAGAGGCAAGCTCAACGCAAATTTAATACAGGGTCGGAAAGTTTTTTCTTACCCTGTTTTTTGTTTGACGGGCGATGTGATCTAGACAAGCCGCTCCCGGCTCGCAACATGCTCCAAATTCATTTTGTAATGAAAAACATTATTATCCAAATAAGCGTTGACGAGCGCCTTTGCATAGACTGCAAGGATGTCGCACATATGGTTTTTGTCAGAGGTCATTTTAGGATGGTTAATGGCAAAAAGTATTATGTCAAGGCTCATTACCGTAAAAAGTAGAAGAGCCTGAGTCGGAATAGTATTCCGGTGCCATCTGCCGCCCGACTGGGAGGGTGACCAAAAGTCACCCTCTCTTTAATTATTCCTATTTTCCTATGTGGATGTCTTGTCTTCAGATTTTTTCTCAAGCTCTTGTGATGATGTCTCGTCAGATTGCTTTTCCTTGTACTTGAACCGGCGGATCTTGTGGGTTGCGGTCTTTTCGAAGTTGTCCTTCATCGCCTCGACCTCGCCGATCTTGGACTGCTTGCTGACGTGTTTGTTGACATATTCAAGAACAGCCTGCTTCATAGACTGGAGGTTGTCGAAGAATTTGTCCTCGCGCTCCTGGTTCCAGTCCAGCACATTGTCGTCGAACTTCACAAGCGCCACAAGCTTGCCGTTCCTTTCGACCACAAGGGATTCGTTCACGCCGCTGAATGTGTTGATCACCTGCTCGATCTCTTCCGGGTAGATGTTCTCTCCGGAAGGTCCCACGATCATATTCCCAAGCCTTCCCTTGATGTAGTAGCGGCCCTTTGAGTCCTGGCACGCAAGGTCGTTGGTGCGGAACCATCCGTCGTCTGTGAGCACGGAGCGGGTCCTTTCAGGATCGCGGTAGTAGCCTAGCATCACGTTGTCTCCTTTGGCGATGATTTCGCCCTCACCGGTCTCAGGGTTCACGTTCTGGAGCTTGACCTCCACGTTGTAGGCCGGGACTCCGATCGATCCGACAACCGTCTTTCCCACGCACGCGTTGGTGATCAGCGGGGCTGTTTCGGTCAGTCCGTAACCGATGGCGTAAGGGAATCCGGCCTTGTTGAGGAAATCCTCCACAGTTGAGTCGAGTTTCGAGCCGCCGATGCCGAAGAACTTCAGCTTGCCGCCGAATGATTGGTAGAGTTTCTTTCCTACCAGCCAGTACAACAGCCTCGGTGTATGCTTTTTCATCCAAGACAGGACGCGGCTCTTTTCGATTGTGGGCACGACGCTGCTTTTGTAGACTTTCTCTATGATCAGCGGCACCGAGCACATAATCGTCGGGCGAACCTTCTTCATCGCCTGCAGAAGGATGCTCGGGGTCGGTGGTTTCTGAATATAATAGACGCAACCTCCGACGTACAACGGGTAGAGGACGCTGAACGCCATCTCGTAGGTGTGGGACATCGGAAGGATGGAAAGCCAGCGGTCCCGCTTCCCGGCTTTCTGGGCGTGGTAGGCGGCTATGACGTTCTGGCAGAAGTTGCGGTGGCTGAGCATCACGCCCTTGGCCTTCCCTGAAGTCCCTGACGTGTAGATGATTGAGGCCAGGTCATCGGCCTGTGGATCAACCCCGTGGCCCTCGCATGTGAAAGCCTTGTCGTCCTTCTTGATGAGTTCGAACGTCTCGATGTCAATCACGAGAGTCAGCTTGTCGATCACCTCCTGGCTCAATTTTCCGAGTTGTTTCTTCGACACGAAGATAGCCTTGCATTCCGAGTGGTTGAGTATGTTTGTCACCTCGCTGGCGGAGGAGTCAGGAAGAATCGGCACGGTCACACGGCCGAACGGCACGCACGAGAACATCGCGACTGTCCAGTTCGGCATGTTGCCGGAGAGGATGGCCACCTTGTCTCTCGCGCTGATTCCGAACCGGTTGAAGCGGTGCGACAACTCAAGGCACTTGTGCTTGAAGCTTTCGTAGGTATATTCCTGCCCACCTTCGACGAACCGCGAAAGCGGTCGTTT
>DCMG01000010.1 GCA_002321335.1 Bacteroidales bacterium UBA1628
CGGGGGCACCTGAGTAGTTACAATTACGGTTAATGGTAATTGTATTATTCATTGCCTATTATCGCTCTTGAAAGTTAATATGCAAATATATGCAAATATTCACAGACTTACCATCACAGTCACTGAGCATGTGGTTCGGAAAGCTCACCGACCATTGGAGTGCCGTGACTAATACCTACTACAGATCTGTCTTTCAAAAAGCGCTTTAGAAAAAACGTAAGGAAATACGGGAAAGTGTAATACTTCCCGTTACATCCGATGTTTTTGTAGCCGAGTTTTATGCCATAATGGACATCTATGTATGACTTCCAGTCGATGAGATTGTTCAGAGAGGCCGTAGATCCATCATTGCCTTGCCCCTTTGACAATAAGAGGCTTCCGTTCTTCACTGGTTTTCCAATTCAACAAGACCGTATCTATTTTCTTTTAAGAAGCTCCATAATTTATTTCACATTTTTTCAACTCAGCTTGGCAACATGACACTCTTGACTGGTCACTGAGTCTGTCGAAGTGACCGCTTCGGCAAACTCAGCGCTTTATAGCAATAATAATAAGATGGCCGTGGCGGCTAATTACGTCATTATCAATAATAAAGACAGATGTCCCTCTACTACATGAGGACAGGATATCACCTATTCAATTATCTTATTTTCAACTAATTATCTGCCACAGCCTCGGCAACGACATACAGTTAATCCGGCAGGATATAGGGTGATACGTCCTACCGGATCTTTCAATGCTTATAAGGAATATTACCGCAGTTCGTCCATCTGCTTCAGGAGAGAGGTGGTGACTTTGTGGACCCTGCGGTAGTGGCCTCCGACATAGCCAAGGACAAAGATGTATAGAACGGCCACAAACACGGCGTGGGAAGGATCGCTGATGATGTCATCCCAGACCTCACAGAGACAGAAAGCGCTCCAGATGACTGTGGCGACGGCGATGCTGACACCTTGTCTGAAATTCTGAAGTTTCCATCTCGACACAGTGTCTACAGTGTCGGCGATTGAGCCGTCAAGTAACTGGCCTCTAATGTTTTCCTTATACTGAATGAAGTTCACAACAGCCAGGAAAAGACACCAGACAACGGTGGCGACCATAAACATTACACTGCACTTGTGCAAGCCCAGACATACATAGGACATGTAGCCGACCAAAAGCAAGACCACGACTATAGCCACCACATTCCATAAACGTCTGCTGGTAAGATTTTGGGCACTTGACTTTATTGCCGCGTCAAGCATCTCGCTGGAGACGATCTCGCTGTCTGAAAGGTGGCTTTTCAGCACTTGCATCTGGGACTTCAGAACGTCAAATTCATTTTTTTGAGTATCTGTCAACATATTCATTCAATCTTTTTTTCAGGGAACCGTGCTTGGGTTATTCACCACAAGGCCTGGCTTCCTATTCGTTAAACTTCTTCAACTGTTCTTTTATGCGGACGAGACGGACGGAGACATTTTTAGCGGATATTCCCACAATCTGGCCGATCTCCTCGTAGGACAGGTCCTCCAGCCAGAGAAGGACTATGGCCCGGTCGAAAGGTTGCAGACGGTGGATCCGGTCATGAAGCATTCTAATCTGCTTGGAATCTTCCGTTCCGGAGGTCAGAAGATTCTCCTCCACAGGTACCTTCGTGAAGGATTTCTTCTTGGAGTCTTGCGTGATACAGGTGTTCATGGCTACTCTCCACACCCACCCTTTCTCATCACCCTTGCCCTGAAAGGTGCCAAATCCCTTCCAGAGCCGGACCAACACCTCCTGCATCAGGTCGTTGGCTTCGTCCTGATCCTTGGAGAACATAAGGCAGACCGAGTAGATGGTCTCCTTATGCCTTTTGACCAATCCGCTAAATTCTTGTTCGTCAGCGTTCATAAAAAAGCGTTTACTATAAAGACTGAATTATTGGGCTGTTTGCTACAAAAATATTCATAAATTTTGAAAAGTGGTAGGCGTGATTTACAACTATTTACAAATCAAGAATATAAACCATTTTCTTTGGTTAATAACGGCCAAAAGGAATAGACTTATTACTTATTAATCAGCTAGTTATCAACCACGGCTTCTAAAAGTGCAGGTGACGTTTATAGAAAAGAGTCGAGAAATGGAAGTCAAAAGAGAGTTCTGATAAGCGAGAGAGATCACCGAAAAAGGGTGATGAACAGAAACAGGGAGGCAGGCAGGGCGGTACGGAGTTCCTTGAGGGCGAGGTTGAGGTGGTTCTCGACGGTTTTCTTCTTGATGTGGAGGAGGGTGGCGATCTCTTCGTTAGTGCGGTGCTCAATGCGGCTCATTATGAATATCTTGCGGCGCTGCTCGGGCATACGGCTCACCACGGCGGCGATGAACGCCTCCTTGTCTTTCATGTCGATGACATCCTCGACCATCTGGTCGTACGGGATGTCGGTCAAAAGGACGGCCGCACAGGACTTGTTCTTCTTGATAAAGTTGATGGTCTGGTTGAGGCTCATCCGGTACAGGTAGAAGCGCAGGGATGTGATGTCCGGGAGGGCGGAACGCATCAGCCAAAGTTTGATGAAGACTTCCTGAGCGACATCTGAAGCGTCTTCTTTGACTTGGAGGAGGCTTTTCATAAAGCCGAAAACCACCGGGTAGTAGTTGTCAAAAAGCTGGCGGAACGCACTTCGGTCGCCTTCGGCGGTGCGTTCCATCAAGAATCTTTCCTGGCTTTCTGTCAACATATTCTTTTATATGAGACAAAGTTATAAAAAATTCAGATTTCCGTTGGGTGCAATGAGCGGTTTTGTTGTCTTATGTGCGATATACCCATAATTATGACAGACAAAGACATCCGTGACGAGTGGAAAAAACACTATGACGACACATTGCCAAAGGGCGAGCTGGACGAGGCGTTCACTCAGGTGATGGCGTCAGCCGATGAACTTGAAAATGCACAGACTAAGATAATACACACAGGACTAAGGCACAGGATATTCCGAATCGCGATGACCTGTGCCGCTGCGGCCGCCGTGTTGTTCTTTTTGCCGTGGATAACCCTCAAGGTCAACGAGAGACTGAACGGACAGGAAATGGTGCTCACAGACGAACCGGCAAGACTGTGCGAAATCTCCACACACAACGGGGAGACGCGGGAAGTCACATTGCCGGACAGTTCAAAGGTTCTGCTCAACGCCGGCTCCGTGATAATATTCCCGGAAAGGTTCTCCGCCGCTGAGCGCACTGTATTTCTGTCTGGAGAAGCCATCTTCGAAGTGACTCATAATCAAAATATCCCTTTCACAGTAAACACTTCCGACCTGGCGATTCAGGTGCATGGAACCACCTTCAACGTGAACGCATATCCAGAGTCGGGAAGTACCGCCGCGACATTGTGCGAGGGCAGCATTTCGGCGACACTGAAGGAAAGCGGAGAAAGCATCCTGATGGTTCCGGACGAGAGGCTTTCCTACGACAGGACCACTGGAAAGGCCACCATCACACACGTGAACGCAGCTGAGGACACGGCCTGGAAACGAGGGGACATGTGTTTCCGTTCCGAGAATATTCATGGAATAGTCAAGGCTATCGAGAGAAAGTACGGCCTGAACACCTACATCACATCTGGGAAATATGACAACATGATCCTGACCGCCAAATTCGTGCACGGGGAGACATTGGACCAGATGCTCGGGGCGATATGCAAGCTCGTTCCCGGAATGAGATACCGAATCGAAAACAACTGCGTTTATATAAGATAAAGCCTGCCACAAATCTCCAACAAAAGAAGAAAGACCATACAATTATAAATGAATATATTACCGAACATCACATAAATCGTTAAAAACCAAATACCAACAAAACAGTCTATGAAGCAGATTAAACATTATCTGATCACGCTTCTGCTGGTCATAATCCCAGCCGTGGGACTTCACGCCCAGAACCAGGTCGTGAACTTCCGGTCGGGGACAATGACCGTCAGACAAGCGTTCGAGGCCATCGAGCATCAGTTAGGGATGACGGTAGCCTACAATGAAAGTCTTCTCGACGTGAACAGAAAGGTCACTCCTCCGTCAGGAAAAACCGTGATGGAAGCGATGACCGCAATTCTGGACGGGACCGGGATGCAGGCAAGTCTGGACGGGAAGATGATTCTGGTTGTTAAAAACGGACAGCAGGCGGAGGCGTCGGCTGAATATTCCGGAACAGTCGTTGACGCGTCAGGTCCAGTGCCGGGAGCGATGATCTTGCTCGACGGGAAGAAGGACAACGTGGCTATGACAGACCTGGACGGCAAATTCTCCATAAAGGCGGCCCCAGGACGTTCCTACACCGTGTCGATGATGGGCTACAAGGAGTACACGGCCACATTCGGAAGCCAGACGGCCGGGATTGTGGTCACCCTTGTGGAAGACATCGATCTTCTGGAAGAGTCCGTCGTGGTGGGTTATGGAGTCCAGAAGAAGGTGAACCTGACCGGAGCTGTCGGAGTCATCAGCGGTAAGGACTTGAACAACAGGCCGGTGACCAACACGGCGCAGGCCCTTCAGGGAGCGGATCCGTCCCTCGTGATGAGCATGAGCAACGGCTCCATCGAAGGAAAGGAATACAGTGTGAAAATCCGTGGACAGGTGTCTCTGAACTCCGGAAGCCCGCTAATTCTCGTGGACGGAATCGAATCCTCGCTCTCACAGGTCAACCCTAACGACATCGAGTCGGTCTCAGTGCTCAAGGACGCCTCGGCCTGCTCGATCTACGGTGCGACAGCCTCCGCCGGAGTGGTTCTCATCACCACCAAGAGCGGAAAGGCCGGAGACCTGAAGGTCACCTACAATGGCCGTGGAGGCGTGGCTTTCAACACCACACGCACGGACTTCATCACCACCGGTTATGACTATGTGAACCTCTCCAATGAGTTCACCCTCCATTCCGGCAAGGGCTACAACGCATGGAACTACACGGACGAGGAGATGCAGATGCTATACGACCGAAGGAATGACAAGAGCGAGAATCCTGACAGGCCTTGGGTCTATACCAACGAGAAGGGCAAGTACCGCTATCTTGGAAATTTCGACTGGTACGGCTACATATTCAAAAGATCCCGTCCCGAGACTGAGCATAATGTGACCATCAACGGTGGCAACGACAAGATAAACTACTATGTCAGCGGACGTTACCTCTATCGTGAGGGAGTCTTCAACAACGCCAGCGAGGACATCATGAACGGATATTCATTCCGCGCCAAGGTGAACGCCAAGGTGAAGCCGTGGCTCCGCTACACCGGAAACCTCAGCTACGAAGGCTCTGCCTACAACTACGGCGGCTTTTGGGAGCAGGATGGTTCTGAGGATCTCACCCCACAGGGTATCCTTTGGAACATCACACAGAACATCAGTCCGACCATCGTGCCGGTGAACCCTGACGGGACCACCACAATGTACACCAACGGAATACAGTTCGCCGACTCACCTATCGCTTCCGGGCGCGGCGGAGTGTTCACGGACGGAAGGAACAAGAACTCCAGAAAGGTGAACTACTGGGTCATCACCAACAGGTTTGTGTTCGACCTTACCAAATGGATGAACGTCACGGCAGACTACACCTACAGAAGGCGTGACAACCTCAACAGCTACCGCTCCTACCCGACGGCCAACACTTGGGACAAGAACATGAAGAACATCGTGGAGATGACCAACGGCTCAGTCTATGATTTCTATCACGAGGCCCGCGCCTACCTGAACGGCCATGTCGCCAACGCCTACCTCAACGTGAACAAGTCGTGGGGCAAGCACAATTTCACGGCCGTGGCCGGTACGCAGTTCCAGGACTACAGATCCTCAACCTCGACCATCCGTCAGAAAGGCTCCATTTCCGACAAACTAGCATTCATAAATATGGCGCAGGGAACCATCGAAAGGGCTGACGAAAGCAACACAGCCTACAGGACACTCGGTTTCTTCGCACGTGTCAACTATGACTATGCAGGCAAGTATCTGTTTGAGATCTCCGGGCGTGAGGACGGCTCATCCCGTTTCGCAAAAGGTGATCGCTGGGCGTTTTACCCTTCAGCCTCAGCCGGTTGGAGAATCTCGGAGGAGAACTTCTGGGGAGGTCTGAAGAATTGGTGGGATCTCGCCAAAGTGCGTGTTTCCTACGGTTCTCTAGGCAACCAGCAGGTCAGCAACTATTCCTACATCAGCACCCTTTCCACGTCAATGATGAACTACACGTTCGACAGCACGAACAAGGCAGGAAAGGTCAGCACTCCGGGAGCTATCACTGAAGGACTTACTTGGGAGACGGTCATCACCTACAACCTCGGATTCGACCTCGGGTTCTTCAACAACAGGCTCAGCGCCAGCGCCGACTTCTACATCAGGGACACAAAGGATATGCTGACCTCCTCTCAGGAGCTTCCGGCTGTCTTCGGAACCAGCTCACCTAAGATCAACGGAGCCGACCTCAGGACCAAAGGCTACGAGATCACCCTTTCCTGGAAAGACCAGATCACAGCGGCGGGCAAGCCTCTTTACTACTCCCTCAGCGGATCGCTCGGAGACTATGTGACAACCATCACCAAGTTCGACAACCCGAACAAGTCACTCAGCCAGCACTATGTCGGCCAGAGACTTGGCGACATCTGGGGCTACGAGGTCGCGGGGCTGTTCAAGACTGACGAGGAAGCCGCTGAGTATCAGTCAAGAATCAACGACACGGCGGTCAACAAGGTGGTCTATGAGTGCGGTGTGGCCTCGATGGCCAAACTGATGGCCGGAGACGTGAAGTTCGTGGACCGGAACGGGGACGGTGTCATCAACACCGGAGCCAACACACTCAGTGATCCAGGCGACCGCTACATCATCGGAAACAACAGGCCAAGGTACACATATTCATTGAGAGGCGATGTGGACTGGTATGGTTTCAACCTCTCCGTGTTCTTCCAGGGAGTCGGGCACTGTGACTGGATGCCTCCTAAGAACTGCTCCTACTTCTGGAGCCTTTACGGATTCCCGGCGTCATCATTCGTCCCGACCGACTTCGAGTCAAAGGCCTGGACCGAGGACAACAGAAACACCTACTTTCCGAGAAGAAGAGGTTACGAGACCTACTCGAACTGCGCGCTTGGCGTGAACACGGACCGCTATATCCAGAACGCGGCCTACCTACGACTCAAGAACATAACCCTCGGCTACACCCTTCCTCTGAAGAAGAACAAGGCCGTCGAGAAAGTGCGCCTCTACCTCACGGGCGAAAACCTCTGGTACTGGTCACCGATGAAGAAGTACACCAAATATGTCGACCCTGAGGTTGCCACAGCATCTTCAAAGCAGGATGACGACTGCATCTACCCATTCTCAAGGACAGTGTCATTCGGAATTGACATAACATTCTAAATGAATATGATCATGAAGACTACATACAATATTCTTATAGCGGGACTGCTGTCGGCTCTAGCTTTCACCTCCTGTGAAGGGTTCCTCGACAAGTTCCCTGAGACCGCCCTCTCTCCTGAGACGTTCTACACCAACGAGAAGGAGCTGACTCTCGCCACAAATGGATTCTACGCCATGCTGCCAAAGCCGGACGATTCCTTTGACGGGGCTCTTCAGGACAATGACCTTCAGTTTCATCTGTCCCTGAGTGCAATCCAGAGAGGCTCCAGAACGGCCGAGACAGAGACCTGGAGCGCAAGCACCTGGTCGGATCTCCGATCCATCAACTACTACTTGGAGCACTCTGTCAAGTGCACCAACGAGGAAGTGCGCAATAAATATGACGGAATAGCCTATTTCTTCAGAGCCGTATTCTACTATGAGAAGGTCCGCAAGTACGGGGATGTTCCTTTCTATGACCACGTAATCTCAGACTCTGACAAAGAGTCCCTTTATAGGCCACGCGACAGCAGAGGTTTCGTGATGCAAAAGATTATGGAAGATCTTGACCGTGCCATTGACGGACTGCCGGTTTCCTGGTCTGAAGGAGTGTACAGAATCAACAAATATGCGGCTTACGCATTGAAATCCCGTATCGCCCTTTTCGAGGGAACATGGAGAAAGTACCACGACATCGCTGACGAGTCCTACACGAAAGAGGACGGCACAACCATCACGCTTTCATCCACTTACTTCCTACAGCTGGCCGCTGACGCTGCGAAAGCCGTGATGGAGAGCGGAAAGTACAAGATGTACAATGGAGCGACCATCGTAAAGAACCAGCCTTACCGTGACTATTTCGTTCTTGAGGACGCTGAGACCAGCGAGACAATCCTGTCCAGAAGATTTCTAAACACGGCAGAGATGCAAATCCGCCACGGAGTCCAATTCACGTACAAGAACCAGAGATATTCATTGACAAGGGCTCTTGCCTATCATTATCTTATGGCCGACGGGACACCTTTCCAGAACAAGGATGGATGGCAGACTATTCAGTATAATCAGGAATTCAAAGACCGTGACCCTCGTATGGCTCAGACCATCGCCGCTCCGGACTATGTCGCTGTAGGCACTGACGCTTCGGCTAAGTACTATCCAAGCTGCAAGGACTACGAGAGAAGCGGCTACCGTCCGATCAAATATTTCTCTGACGACACCCACGACGGAGCCACCACATCGACCACCGACTATGCCATATTCAGGTACGGTGAAGTGCTTCTGAACTACGCCGAGGCCAAGGCCGAGTTGGGTCAAGCTGACCAGACCGTGATCGACGAGACCATCAACGTGATCCGCGCGAGAGTCGGAATGCCGTCACTTGATGTGGCCAAGGCAAACGCCGCTCCGGACGCGTTCCTGAGTTCATACTACACTGACAAGCATCTTGAAGGCAATGACAAAGGCCTTATCCTTGAAATCAGAAGGGAGAGGACAGTCGAACTTGTCAACGAGGGATTCCGCCTATGGGACATGCTCCGTTGGCACGAAGGAGAGCAACTCTGCCCTGCCTCGAACACCCTCGGACCCGGATTCATAGGATGCTGGTTTCCTGGACTCGGTGAATATGACATGAACAACGATGGGAAACCTGATCTCTGCATCTTCAGCGGAAATACTCCTCAAACTGACTGCGACAACACCCTGAATGTGGCCCCAGGCAAGGACAACACCCTTTCCGAAGGTACAAGCGGTTACCTCGTGCAGTTCAAGGATCAGACTTACAAATGGGAGGAGAAAGACTATCTTTATCCTATTCCTAACAAGCAGATGCAGATCTATCCGATAGACGAGACAACAGGGAAGAGTGTCCTGACACAGAACCCTGGCTATTAACAGTAAGTAAGCGACAAAAAATATGAAAAGACATAAGATATTGTTTCAGGCTTTGGCCGCCGCGATGTTAGTGGTGTCCTGCTCGGAGTACGATGACTCATCGCTCTGGAAGCAGGTGGATGAGGCGCAGAAACAGATTGCCGAACTCACGGCATCATTGACTCAGCTTGAAGGGCAGATAGGCCTTTTGGCAGCCGCACAGAATGGTGGAGTGATCACTTCCATCAAGGAGAACACCAATGGCGGATTCACCATCAGCTACACGACCGCGGACGGGAAAGAGGCCACGGCAATCGTAGCCGGAAAGGACGACATCAAGAGTGTGGACATAATCGGCACCAAGGAAGAGAACGGTGTACTTTACTGGACCATCACCGTAGGCGGAAAGACGACTGTCCTCACGGACAAGGACGGAGCAAAGATTCCGGTGGCGGGACGCACTCCTTCCTTTACCACCGACAAAGACGGGTATTGGATGGTCAATGGATCGTATATTCTTGACAGCAAGGGAGATAAAATCAAGTCTTCCGGTCACAAGGCTTCTTTGATAGCCTCGGTTGAGAAGAACGAGGACGGTTCCGTGACGCTCACATTGGCCGACGGCTCCAAAATCACGGTTGACACGGCGGAAAGCTTCTCGCTGAAAGTGTTCTTCAACGGTAAGGAAGTCAAGGACGAACTGAAGGTCGAAGACGGGACAACCACGCTTGAGTTCACATATTCATTGACAGGAAAGGCGGTTGACAACGCCGTTTTGAAAGTGA
>DCMG01000083.1 GCA_002321335.1 Bacteroidales bacterium UBA1628
TATGAGCATTATGAATATATTCACGAAAGCCGCCGCAGCGACTCTCCTCAGCCTCATTGCGCTGGCATATTCAAGCATCATCGCTTCCGCTCAGGAAGTCAATGGCCGCGCCTACATTGAAGCCGACTGGAAGGTCGCGAAAGGCCTCCATCTGAACGCCGAGTACCAGCTTCGCACCAAGGATTCATTCTCCGGTGTCGAAAGAAACCAGTTCGCGCTCGGAGCCTCGTACAAAGTCAGCAAGTTCTTCAAGGTCGGAGCCGACTACACATTCATCGGCCATTATGCCAACTCCACCGGAGAGTTCAGGCCACGGCACAGATTCTCAGGCAATCTGACAGGTACGCTTGACGCTGGGGACTGGCGCTTCTCCCTGAGGGAAAGGCTTCAGTTCACCCACAAGGCTTATGACATCAATCACTTCCAGGAGACTCTCAACCACTTGGAACTCAAGTCCCGCCTGATGGTCAAGTACAGAGGCTTCAGAGCCGTGGAGCCTTACGCCTTCGTAGAGCTGCGCAACACCTTCAACGATCCAAAGTGCGGCGCTACCTACAACACGGCCACCAGTTCGTGGAGTGACTACGAGTTCCTCGGCTACACCCACGCCTACGTCAACCGCATCCGCGGAGCCCTCGGTCTGGAATGGAGTCTGAGCAAGCGCCACGCCCTCGATTTCCGCGCCATGTACAACTACCACAACGAGCTTGACATCGACACGGACAAGTCCGGCACCAAGCTCAAGTCCCTAACATGGCAGAACCCCACCGCCGTCACCCTCTGCTTCGGCTACAAGTTCTCGTTCTAAATCCGATAAATGGTGGAAGGACAACAACATTCCCCTTGAGCGAGAAATGGAAAATATTCATTATCTTTGTCTTGCTGACATTGATGATGAGGGGCATCTCATTGCGGATAAGATTCAGCTACGGAGTGAAAGGAGAGATTTTCGCTTCTCATGAAGAACACCTCGTTGCGGAGTCAAGATTCAGCGCCAAACATTGACAGACAAAGGGATATGGAGGAGAACATGATTAAATACCCGATAGGGGTGCAGACGTTCAGGGACATTGTCGAGGGTGGGTATCTCTACATTGACAAGACGGGAATTGTGCATGACTTGGCTGATAATTACAAATATGTGTTTCTCAGCAGACCGCGGCGGTTCGGCAAATCGTTGCTGTCCTCGACAATCCATAGTTACTTCGCAGGGGAAGAGGACCTGTTCAACGGTCTGAAAGCCGGAGAATTGAAGAAAGAATGGACAAAGCATCCGGTGCTTCACTTCGACATGTCCACGGCGAAGCATTGCAACGAGGAGGAATTACTCAACGAACTGAACATCAAATTGTTGAAATACGAAAAGCTCTACGGCAAAGGTGATTGTGAGGTCGGTGTCAACCAACGATTCGAAGGACTTGTCCACAGGGCGGTGGAACAGACCGGCGAGAAAGCCGTCATAATCATTGATGAATATGACGCTCCGCTTCTGGATGTGGTGAACAATCAGGAGCGGCTCGCGCCTATGCGTCAGATCATGAGGAACTTTTATAGCCCGATCAAGAGTCTTGACCCATATCTCCGGTTCGTGTTCATCACCGGAATCACCAAGTTCGCCCAGCTCAGCATATTCAGCGAGCTCAACAACTTGAAGAACATCTCGATGATGCCGAAATATTCAGCGATCTGCGGAATTTCGCAGGAAGAACTTCAATCACAGATGAATATTCCTGTGCAGCAAATGGCGGATGAGTTGGAAATCACTTTTGACGCGGCCTTGGAAAAGCTGAAGAGCAACTACGACGGTTACCATTTCTGCGCCAAATCAGAGGACATCTACAACCCGTTCAGTCTACTCAATTCCTTGTCTGACAAAATGTTCGGCAGCTATTGGTTCGACACGGCCACGCCAACGTTCCTGATTGAGCGCATGAGGGAGAATCCTATTCCAGAGAACCTTCTGGACAGGATGAACGAAATAGCAAGAAGCGACTTTGATGTCTCGCCTGAGTTTTCCGACAGCATCCTGCCGCTTCTCTATCAGACAGGCTACCTGACGATAAAAGGCTACAGCGCAGAAGACGAATCCTACACTTTGGGCTATCCGAACCGAGAGGTCAGAGAAGGCTTTCTCAAAGGACTTCTGAACAGTTACAGAGGTTCGGAAGGAATGAGTGCCTCGTTCGTGCTCCAGTTCAACAGAGCCCTGAAAAACGACAACATCGATGGAGCCCTGGAGCGGATGCAATCTTTCCTTGCCGGAATTCCGTACGATCTGGAAAACAAGTCCGAGAAGCATTTCCAGACGATCATTTACCTGATCTTCTCCCTGCTTGGTTACTACACCCAAGCCGAGGTCAAGTCCGCCATCGGCCGGGCGGACGCAGTGTGCCGGACCAAGGACAGGATCTATGTCTTTGAATTTAAGGTGGACGGCTCCGCAGAGGAAGCTCTCAAGCAGATTGACGACAAAGGCTATCTGATTCCGTACAGGTTTGAGGGTTCGGGAAACCATGAAGACGTATCAATCGTCAAGGTCGGCATAAACATCTCCACCCAAACCCGCACCATCGACTCATGGAAAGTCGCTGTGGAATGAGTTCTTCTGTTTGCCCAACAATATAAACAACTTATAATGGTGTTCTGGAGTCTAAAAAAGATAAAAATTGCAGTCGTTTTTCAAGACAACTGCGTTCAGATAATGTATGGCAAACATATTATCGAGAAAGTATTCCCCTTAAAAGATGGGCGAGAAAGAATTACCTGTGTTCGCGAAATCACAAACTTCGATGAGATGCAAATATTTATCGGACACATATTTAAAGAAATTCTTCCAACGTTCACTTTCATATTCGGAAATTTAGAGATATACGCCACTTGCACCCCTTTGTCGGGCATATTAGAAAAGCGTGCAATTACAGATTCATTCAAAAAAGTACGATGTGTCAAGAAAGTAAATCTTGTCGAGTTTCCCATCGCAACACTTGCCGGATTGCAGTTAATCGATCAGAAGAGATATCTACTTATCGACTTGGACACTCACTGTTGCTACATCACTCTAATTGACAACGGGAAAGTTATTCTGTTTAAGGAAACATCTTTATGCTCTATCGGCGGAATACTTAGAGTTGTTCAGAACATCATCAATAATTCAACAAACCGAGTCGATCAATGTTGGCTTGTAGGCAGTAATATGGATATTGTGGACTGCTACTCCAAGTTACAAAAAATCGGCTTTCCAATTCAAATTGCAGGGGACGCAAATTTTGTCACGATAAACGGACTGGCTATGCTAGCCGTGAATTCAAAATGGAACCATATAGGAGTTGAATAACATTTGGCTTATAGTGCTGATGCTTAAACTATCACGGTTAGTTGACATTCCGGAGCAATGATTTGTATGTCAAGAGTCTAAGTACATGACAAAATTTTGAATATATCGAAGGGCTGCGTCCTAAATGGGTTCAGAAGAGCGCCGGCAATGTGCTCAAGCCCGTACTTCATCACGCTGATGGCCCTGTGTCCGGTCTTCAGGATGCGTATGGCCTTGACCTCGGAGTCCTTTTTGACACCGACGAGATAGGCTCATGTGAAGGCGACGATCATGACCCCGAAGAGCTGCTCGACACGCTCAAGGTGCACCAGATGGGTGTCCTCGATGTTGAAGCCGCTTGTTTTCATCCCGCGGAAGCACGTCTCGATCTGCCACCTCTCCTTATAGCGGGGTACGGCGAGCTCAGGCCGGCTGAAAGATATGATGATCTGCAGCTCGGACACCCCGCCGGAGTTTTTGAGTCTCGCGCCGGAAAGGTAGCACAGCTGCCCCTTGATTCGGTATATGCGGCGGAGCGCAAGCTCCTGCCTGTCCTTTAGATGTATGAACATGCTCCTTGCCCGTTTCCTCTCTCCGGTCCTCGGATCCTCTATCCAGAAGTTCTCCCTGACCCGGAGATGGTATTCAATGCCCATGTCATTCAGCCACTTGACCCAACGCTCACCGACGAACTCCCTGTCCGCGACAAGGCAGGCGACGCTCTCACGGCCGAACAGGCGTATGAACCGCTCCATGATCCCTATCCTTTCCCCGCAGTTGGAGTTCCCGCGCTTGTCGAGCAGGCGGAACAGTACGGGGAACGCGACCTTCTTGTACGTGATGCCGATGACGAGCGCGTTTATGTTTTCCTCGCCGAACTTCCAGTTCGTGCGGTCCATCGTCAGGACATACGGCCCTTTCTCGGGAAGGAGCCTCATCACCACCCTCGCCACAAGGGCCATGTTCAGGACCGTCTGGGCCATGAAGCGCTGTATGCGGCGCATGCTGAAGTCCTTGGACGCCCTGTTGTCAAAGGCGGACGCGAGCTTCGCGAAGTTCACCGTCTGGACCTTGCACATGGCGCAGACAAGCTGCGACAGACACTTGACACGGGCTAAATTCATAAAACTTCCGAAATGGGATAGGAGAACTGACAATAATTCACTACTTTTGTGGTGACCTCTGGTTTCGTAACGCATTCATTATAAGTATTGGTACTACTTATAAAGTTACGAAATTTTGAGGTCTTTTGCAAGTTATTTGCTTGATAATCAATATTATATAACGACAAATTTAAAATTTGTCATGTACTAAAATGTTTTCTATTTTCAGTTTATTGATGACCGAGTAGTATTCTTCCTCCGCAATAGCCTTACTATCAGACGCTTTGATTTTAGCGATAGAATACTGTAAATAATTCAGGTTAGACACAAGATTCTTTTGTTGTTGTGGTGTAAGCCTGTCTGTAGCAAAAGCATTCAATGGCATAAGAACCATCACAAGCAAGAGTATCGCTCTCGACAATCTGCAAAACATAGTTGAAAACATCATCTTCCAGTCAAGTTCGGTACTGCCCATCCCGAGTATTTACAAAAAAAGACGTGGGAGTCTTACTCTTGCTTATCCCAAGCGCGGGCCTTGGCGAGCCTACCAGAAGGATAAGCAACGCAACCAGCCCACGTCGTAGATGATATACAGTGAGAAACCTACGCCTAAAGCGAGGCAACTGAATTGTCATCACAAGTGGACGTTCCCGTTGCCGTTTCCTCTTCTGGTAAAGTTCAAACCGCCAAGTTCGCGCTCAGAAGAAAAACGTCAAGTAACGTCTTTTATATTTTACCCCACCCAAAACCCTGCCACAATCTTCTAAAAGTTATACCCCATCGAAGATAGTGTCAAAACTGGTTGAGTCTTGCAAATATAATCGATTATATTGCATAAAACATCAATTTTCATAAAAAACATATTCTTACCCCCTAATGTTTTTTGTCACGTAATTGAACTTGAGGAAAATGATTGTACATTGGCATCGGTTTCTGCGTGGCCGCTTGCCGGTTTAGGAACGTCTCCTCGGCAAAATGGGCACAAAATGAGAACCAACAATTTGTTTAACCAACTAAAACTATTATCTTTATGGCTGTTAATGGGTATGATGACCTGAGTGCCTACGGTTGTAACCGCGCACTTTTGGAGGACGAAAGGACAGGATTCGGTGACGAAGTGGATGTGGAGGGTGATTCACTGCCACGGTACATCGATCCGCTGAACGACTGGGGATTCAAGAGGCTTTTCGGGACAGAGGTGAACAAGGAGTTCCTTATCGCGTTTCTGATGGAGATATTCCCGGACAAAAGAATCAAGGACATCTCCTACCTGCCAACCGAGCAACTTGGGCTAGCCTCCGGTGACAGAAACGCAAGGTTCGATGTGATGTGCAAGGATGAGAGTGGGGAGAAATTCATCGTCGAAATACAGTTGGCCTATCAGAAGCATTTCAGAGAAAGAGCCTTGTACTATTCCGGCATGGTCCTGCACTCGCAAGGTGTGAAAGGCAAGAAGTGGAACTACAACATCAAAGGGGTGTATTTCATCGGATTGCTGAATTTCACCTTCGGACCGGAAAGAGGCGGAGGGTTGATCCGAAGATATTCAGTGCGAGAGGACGAAAGTGGTGAACTGATGACTGACAAGCTGCGGTTCGTGTTCATCGAGATCGGGAGGTTCGACAAAAGGCCAGAGGAGCTCAAGACGAATCTGGACAAGTGGTTTTACGTGCTGAAGAATCTGCACCGTCTGCTGGAACGTCCAACAGCGTTGGTGGACAGGATATTCCGAAGATTCTTCGAGGCAGCGGAAGTCATATCCCTTACAAAAGATGAGAAGAAACAATACGTCAGCAATATGATCAACGAACGGGACACTTACAATCAGATAGCCTACGCCAGAGAGTTCGGGCGAGAGGAAGGAATCAAGCAGGGACTGGAGCAGGGACTGGAGCAGGGGCGAGAACAAGGGGTAGAGCAAGGCAAGGTAGCCGAAAGGGAAGCCATCGCCTTACGTATGATAGGAGCAAACACCCCAATGGAGTTTATAGTCAAATGCACCGGTCTTGATAAGGCTGCCGTGGAAGCGCTTGTACAAAAGAAGTAGCAGGAGTAGTGGATATGACAAGCAAGGATTACAGGGATTTCGCGGTGGAGCAGATGGGACTTCTGGAGGGGATTATCACAAAGCCGATGATGGGAGAGTTTCTGCTTTACTGGCAGGGGAAATATTTCGGTGGAATCTACGACAACCGGGTTCTGGTCAAGAAGACCAAGACCAACGAGGGGTTCGGGATGCCGGAGGCGATTCCTTACGAGGGAACCAAGGCGATGTATCAGGTCAACATCGACAACCGGGGGGAGGTGGCGGAGGTCATCAAGGCCACCTGCGAGGGGTTGAAATAGCACACTTCCATACTTCGACAAAATCAGTGGCCACAAGTTATGTGACCACTGATTTCTGATAATGGGGAAAATATCGCGCGCCTGTCACCTGACCTCCACGCCGGCGAACGAGCATTCAGCATTAATCACAATGGTGGGCAAGCCGGATTGTTGGCGTTCCGGGATTCTGTTGTTCACACCGCCGAAAGAAGACTTGGAATGAACCTCTACGTTGACGTCTTTCGGGACGTAGATTCCCACTCCAGCGAAATTAGCCTTGATGTTGATCACCACATCATCATTGATGATGGCGTCACGAAGGTCCAGACGGACGGAGCAGAAGGAAGCATCTATGTCTGCGCCCTCGAACACCTCGGCATCAAGACGACGGTTCTGCTCACCGAACGCTGTCGATATATTCAAAATGTTCTTTCCCTCACGGGAAATGGTGGAACACTCACCCATTGAATCCTTACGGTTCCAACAATCCGGACGGCCATCCTTTGAAAAGACCAACATCACACCAAAAGTTATGAATATTATCGCGAGACTCAACTTCCAGAACACCGACCAGTCAATGTAACCTTGAGCCTGAAGCAACAGCACCGCACCAAGGGCTATCCCACTGAAAGAGCCCCAGTTCGGATGGGCGATCAAATGTGCGGTGCAAGGCAGGATGACAAGAAGAGTCCACCATCCCCGGAAGAATATGTCAAAGCCTATCACTCCGGTGACATTCAGAATCCACAGCACGCCTATGGCCGCTACGGAAAAACCCAAAAACAGTTTCGATAACTTTTTCATACATTATCAATTATTAACTTTTATCTGAATCACAGCGGCAAAGGTACATCGAAAAACCATTGCGCCTATGGGTTCCACACGGACAAAACACACAGAGCAACTATTTAATTTTCAAGAATATAATAGTAAAGATAGTGGACAAAGATGTCACTTATGTAATCTCAGTGACCGGACAAGGGTGTGCTTCAGTTACTTAAAAGATGAAGGCTTATAACGTGTGAGGTCAGGGAAAAAAGGCATATGGCAGATTTTGCACGTTACCAAAATCTGCCATTTGATTTTCCACTGACATTCGCTAACACATACTTTTGGAGTCGATCAGGAGCATTCCTACAATGCGATTGATTCCAAAACTAGAACGTGGCGATGAACTCGTCGATGGTGGAGCCTTCGGGGAGGGCGGAGGCGACACGGGCCTTGAGGCGCTGCTTGCCCTTCGTCACGGAGGTCGGGGATATTCCCATCATCAAGGCCATCTGCTTGCCGGTGAAGCCGAAACGAAGAAGAACCGCTATGCGAAGCTCAGCACCGGTAAGACCAGGGAACGAGGAGCGAAGCCTCTCCGTAAAACGGTTGCAGACATCGTCCAGAATCTTCTC
>DCMG01000141.1 GCA_002321335.1 Bacteroidales bacterium UBA1628
GACCCTTGGGGATTGATGTGCTCGGCATTCCGCAACAAGGACGGACGCGATGTGATTGTCGTGATTAATTATGGCGACACTGACGAGATTATTACTGTCAGTGGAGTGAAATCCGGTTTATGGAGCCAATACCGTACTTCTGATGTGGCGGAAGAGTCTCTCGCTTTTTTGGGGAAGCATAGGCATCTAAAGTCCGTTATGGTTCCCAAACGATCAATAACTACCTTCGTTAGCCGATAGTACAACAACGAAAGAAATGAAATTCATACATTATTTAAAGATTACCGTGCTTCTCTTGATGTTGGCACACACGTTGGGAAGCCAGGCCAAGGACATAGTGAACGGGGAGGTATGGCTAGACACCTCTGGCAATCCGATCAATGCCCACGGGGGAGGCATAATGTACCACAATGGCAAATACTATTGGTACGGTGAGTATAAGAAAGACAAGACTGTCCTTCCGGAAGGCGCAGGATGGGAAAGTTACCGCACGGATGTCGGGGGAGTATCTTGCTACTCGTCCACAGATTTGGTAAACTGGAAGTTTGAGAAGATCGTGCTTCCGGCTGTGACTGATGACCCTTCGCACGACCTCCATCCGTCCAAGGTGCTTGAGCGTCCCAAGGTTGTCTATAACTCTAAGACCGGAAAGTTTGTGATGTGGGCGCACGTGGAAAGCGCAGACTACGGAAAAGCCGCGGCGGGAGTCGCTGTGAGCGACTCTCCGACAGGACAGTTTATCTATCTGGGCTCTTTCCGCCCTAACAACGCTATGAGCCGTGACCAGACAATCTTTGTCGATGATGACGGCAAGGCTTACCAATTCGCTGCTTCGGAGAATAACGCGACTCTTTACATCAATGAGTTGACGGAGGACTACTTGCGTCCTACCGGGCGTTTCACGCGTAATTTTGTCGGACAAAGCCGCGAGGCTCCCGCTGTCTTCAAGAAAGACGGAAAGTACTATATGATTACATCCGGTTGCACCGGCTGGGATCCGAACACGGCCGAACTTGCCATTGCTGACTCTATTATGGGTGTCTGGACTGTGGTGGGCAATCCGTGTACAGGTAAGGATGCCGATAAGACTTTCTATGCGCAAAGCACTTATGTGCAGCAAATCTATGGCAGGAAGAATCTGTACGTCGCGATGTTCGACAGATGGAACAAGCATAACCTGGAGGATTCACGTTATGTATGGCTGCCGGTCTCGTTTGACAATGGCAGCGTGACTATCCCGTGGCGTGAGAAGTGGAGCTTTGACGAATTTGCTGAGCAGGATAGATTCGAGGCAGGAGATTCGACCTTCCTGCTCAATGGCAAGCCATTCATCGTGAAGGCGGCTGAACTGCACTATCCTCGCATTCCAAAGGAGTATTGGGATCATCGTATCAAGATGTGCAAGGCTTTGGGAATGAACACTGTCTGCCTGTATGTCTTTTGGAATTCCCACGAAGCGGAAGAGGGGAGGTTCGATTTTTCCGGGCAGAATGACCTCCGGGAGTTTATCGGACTCTGCGATGCTAACGATTTGAAGGTTATCCTCCGCCCCGGTCCGTATGTCTGTGCCGAGTGGGAGATGGGAGGCCTTCCGTGGTGGCTGCTTAAGAAAAAGGACATCCGCCTAAGGGAGAATGATCCGTACTTTCTTGAGAGAGTCGATATTTTTCAGAAAAAAATCGCGGAACAGGTCGGAGATCTCACGATCGACAAGGGCGGCCCGATCATAATGGTTCAGGTTGAGAATGAATATGGCTCATACGGCATAGACAAGCAGTACGTTTCCGCTATACGTGACATCATCCGCAAGCATTTCGGCAGCGACATCACGCTTTTCCAGTGCGACTGGTCATCCAATTTTCTGAACAACGGCCTTCACGATTTGGTATGGACCGTCAATTTCGGTACAGGGGCGGACATCGACCAACAATTTGCTCCGTTGAGGAAGGCGCGCCCTAATTCTCCTCTGATGTGTTCGGAGTTTTGGAGCGGATGGTTTGACAAATGGGGAGCCGGCCACGAGGTGCGTCCAGCAAAGGATATGATTGCCGGGATTGACGAAATGCTGTCCAAAGGCATATCTTTTTCACTGTATATGACGCACGGAGGTACGAACTGGGGGCATTGGGCGGGTGCTAATTCCCCAGGTTTCGCTCCTGATGTCACCTCCTACGACTATGACGCTCCGATAAGCGAGTCCGGTCAAGCGACAGAGAAGTACCGGGCGCTGAGGGAAACTTTGGCCAAGTACCTTGACGGTGAGAGGCAGACTCCTGTCCCACCGGCTATTAAAACGATGGGAATCAAGCGGTTCGATTTTACGGAGGTCGCACCTCTGCGTGAGAACCTTCCATTGCACAAATCGGATGCCGACATCAAGACTATGGAGGAATATGACCAAGGCTTTGGATCGATCTTGTATCGTACGACCCTTCCGGAATTGGATGTGCCGACATTGCTTACTGTGAGCGAAGCTCACGATTTCGCTCAGATATTCATTGACGGTGAATATGTAGGCAAACTCGACCGCCGCAACGGTGAGCGGGAGTTGATGATCCCGCCTTGTAGGAAGGATGCTTGTCTTGCGATCCTCGTTGAGGCTATGGGGCGCATCAATTTCGGACGAGCGATCAAGGATTACAAGGGAATCACTGACAAGGTGACGCTGACTGCTGAGGTTGAAGGACACAAGTGGGAGAGTACCCTCCGGAATTGGCAAGTCTATAACATCGTGGATGAATACCAGACTTATGCATCGATGAGATACCGTCCGATATCAGAAAAGGACTGGTCCGGAGACCGGATGGTCAGGGGGGCATATCGTGCCACATTCAACATAAAAGGAAATCCATCTGATACCTTTCTCAATTTCGAGACATGGGGTAAGGGGCTTGTCTATGTCAACGGTCACCCTCTTGGCCGCATCTGGGAAATAGGTCCTCAGCAGACCCTCTATATGCCGGGTTGCTGGTTGAAGAAAGGCGCCAATGAGATTATCGTGTTTGACATACTCGGTCCTCGCGAGGCGTCTTCCGAAGGATTGTTGGAACCGAAATTGGACCTGCTTCTTGTAAAGAAACGTAAGACTCATCGTGAGGAAGGGCAGACGCTTGACCTTAGCAACGAGACCCCTGCATATTCAGGAACATTCCGCCCTGACGGAGGATGGCAAGAGGTGAGGTTCGGTGCCACGGTTAAGGGGCGGTACGTCTGTATCGAAGCCCTGAACTCCATCAACGGGAGAGAAAACGCCGCGATAGCTGAGATGTATTTGCTTGACAGTAAAGGTGAGCGCCTGCCTCGTGAGCCTTGGACAGTCCTATATGCGGATAGTGAGGATTTGGATGGAGGAAATCATTCCGCTGACAAGTCTTTTGATCTTCAGGAGTCAACCTATTGGCAGACTGTTCCCGGTGTGGCTTTTCCTCACTCCATTGTCATAGACCTCGGTGCGTCACAAGACATCTCCGGTTTCCAGTACCTTCCCCGTATGGAGGAAGATACTCCAGGCGCTGTCCGCGATTTCAGAATTTACGTGAA
>DCMG01000057.1:0-10185 GCA_002321335.1 Bacteroidales bacterium UBA1628
CTTCCCTCACGATCCAGCTGTCGGAAGTGTGGAAAGAA
The DNA here is from genome assembly GCA_002321335.1 of Bacteroidales bacterium UBA1628. GTDB lineage: Bacteria > Bacteroidota > Bacteroidia > Bacteroidales > UBA932 > Cryptobacteroides. The sequence goes on from DCMG01000057.1 coordinate 39, forward strand.
GGAGCTGTCTGGGGTGAGCGAAGATTCTGACGGTACCAGAACCCAGGCATGTAGAACATGTTGTCGGAATGTGCGAGTCCGGTCGCATAGGACTCACCGTAAGAGAGATTCACATCTTCAAGAGCGGTTATCGCCACTCGTATCGATTCTCCCTCCGGAGTCTTGGTCTCGCTTCTGAATATGGTGACAGGAAGGCTTTCCGCCGCTGTCAGGGTCTGTTTTCCATCGCCTGTGCTCACCGCAGCCAATACGTGATGCGTGGCAGGGTTGCCGGGAGTCTTCAGATCCAATGAATATGAAAAGGCACTGTCGTCCAATGTCTCGGCGGGAGCGTTGGCTTGTGCTGAGAATGCACAGGCCGTCATGGCCGTGAACAGCGCGGAGATCATTTTTGCGTACATTTGTCAGTCAATGTTTTATGTTATTGTTTCTGCTTAGGGGTGATGTAGTCCTTGCTTATCCTCATACGGTCTACTCCGCCGACATTCTCAAAGCTGACCTTCCCGATGTGCATGACTCTTGGATGGATCAGATTCTTGTTCCAATGCGAGTGATACACAATCCGCAGCTGTCCTTCCTTGTCCTTGAATATCGCTCCGTGTCCCACTCCCTGAAGGTTTCCTGGGAACTGAAGGATTGGATTCTCATCGTATTTGGTCCACGGCCCGGTGATTTTCTCGGCTGTGGCGCATCCGATTCCGTAGTTCGGGCTCTCGTAGCTGTTGGCGGAATATATCATGTAGTACAACCCCTTGTGCTTGATCACGAAACCGCCTTCGTTCACTGTCGGATAGACTTTCTCCCAGCTCTGTGACATCTTGATGCAAGGGGTGACCGTTCCTCTTTTCACCGTCACAAGATCATCCTCCAGTTCGGCCACATTGATGTTCAACCCGCCGTTGAACCTGTCGAAAATCAGGTACGGCTTGCCGTCATCATCGATGAACAGCGAATTGTCAATGCATTTCTCGTCCGCTATCATCGGTGTCTTGTTCTCTTGCGTGAACGGTCCGAGAGGGGAGTCGGCGACCGCGGCGCAGATGTGTTCATCGGCCGAGTAGTACATGTAGTATTTCCCTTTGACCTTATAGACTTCCGGAGCCCAGAACCATCTGTCAGCCCACACATCCTTTTTCTGCAGGGCGAGCCCTTGGTATTTCCATTCTTTCAGATCGCTCGAGGTAAAAACTTCTATTCCGGACTCGGCATGTGTGCCGTAGGCGTAGTAGGTGTCTCCGTCAAGCATTATGAATGGGTCGGCGAGCTGGACAGGGACTGTTGTTCCCGGAACAACTATGTCGTCGGGATCTGTGTATTTTGGTCCGCAGGCGTAAGCGTTGGCTATCAGCGCCAAGGACAAAAGCAGGGTGAATTTTTTCATAAAATAAATATAATGGACAGGGGGAAGCCAGATGGTGCTGACTCCCTCCTGCCGCTAATTTAACAAAACCAAATGATCATTATCCAATAATATTAATACTAATAACCTGGATTCTGAGGAAGTTTAGGTGTGCTTACAGGGGTTTCCTTGCTGATGTCCACCTCTTTGGTAGGTATAGGAAGCCTTCTGTGCTTGCCGACAACGAAGTTCTTGAAATCCGGATCACGGTATGTCGCGATCAGATCGATCTTTGACTGGTCATCGAGCACACCCCATCTCTTGAGGTCAGCCCATCTCCATCCCTCGAAGCAGAGCTCAAGTGTCCTTTCTATCTCAAGCCTGTTCATGAATCCTTCCTTGCTTGCGAGGCAGTCCGGGAAGTTCTTCCGAATATATTCGCTTTCAGACAGTTTCTTCAAACCGGCGCGCTCCCTGACCTCATCGACATATTTGGCGGCCTCGGCAGGAGTTCCTCCGGTCATCACAATGCACTCGGCGTAGTTCAGCAGAATGTCGGCGTAGCGCATTATCCTGTAGTTGTTAGGGGCGAAATAGTCTTCTCTGTCACGATAGTACGAGGTGCTGTACTTGCGGATGTAGCAGTCATCCTTGCCCTGTCCCCACTCGTCAAACCACTGCGAGGCGTCTGCCTGCTTGTAATACTTTTTGCTCTGGTCAGGGAAGTCATTGGCGAAGCCTTTGTAAAGGATGCTGTTGTAGAGGCGGAGGTCGTTCTTTCCGTCAGTGCGCTTTTCCTTGAGGTACTCGTCCACAAGCCATCTGCGGGCCTTGCCGTCGCCCCAGCCCACACCGGCGTTTCCGCCTGGGGCGTAGAACTGTGTCCTTTGGAAGCCGAAAGCCATGCTCGCGTCATTGCCTGTGCCACCCTTGTTGAGGTCAGAGAACTGGATCTCGAAGATGCCTTCCTTGTTGTTCTCGTCCCTGTCGGTGAAATTGTCCACCCAGTTGTCAATCAGGCCGTACAGCCCGGTCGCTTCCTTGTCGATGAGCCACTTGAACTCAGATTTGGCCTCGTTGTACTTAAGCTGCTGCATGTAGGCCTTGCCGAGAAGAGCCTTCGCGGCTCCGAGAGTAGGTCTGCCGGCATTGGCCGCGTCCCAAGATTCAGGAAGGTATTGCTGCGCCGCCTTGAGATCCTTCTCGATCTGCTCCCAGATCTGAGCCTCGGTGGCCTCCTCAGGAACATAGTCCGGTCCCACCGTCTCGGTCAGGAGAACACCTTTTTCCCAAAGAAGGTTGATCTGGAAATACCACAGAGCCCTCATGAACTGCGCCTGCGCGAGTATCCTGTTCTTCTGGGTCTCGTCCATTTGGATGTCAGGAACCTTTCCAAGGACCTGGTTGCATCTGAATATTCCTCTGTAGAAGCATTCCCAATGCACCACGTTTCCTTCGTAGAAGTTGTAGTTGTTGTAGCCGAAACGTGTCCAGTCTCCGAGCTCAAGCCAAGGGGAGGTGCTCCATCCCTCGTCTGAGGTGAGGTCATACCTGAAGGACAACCATCTCATCCACGTTCCTTCCTTGTAGAGGGAACTGTAGCAGGCGTTTATGCCGGCCTCCGCCTGCTCGGCGGTTTTCCAGAATGTTCCGGTTGTGGCCTCGTTTGGATTTTGGATGTCAAGTAGGTCAGAGCTGCATCCAGAGAGAGCGATGGCGGCTCCTATCATCAATCCATAAATATATTTCATAACTATAGAATCAATATTTGTGATTAAAATGTGAATTCAACTCCGAACATCACCGAACGTGTGTTAGGATAGGCGAAACTGTCTGTGCCCATATTCCAGATGTTGGTGTTGACAAAGTCAGGGTCAAGACCTTTGTATTTGGTGAGGGTCAGGAGATTGTTGCCACTGGCATAGACGCGAAGGTTGTCCACTCCGGCTTTCTTCATCCAGTTGCCTCGGAAGGTATAGCCTAAGGAGATGTTCTTCATCCTGAAGAAAGAACCGTTTTCAAGATAGCGGTCGGATCCCTGGGTGTTTCTCCAGTCACCGTAGATGATTCGAGGTGTGTCTGAGTTCGGATTGACCTGGTAAGGCTCCTCTCCCTTCTTGAACCTCAGGTAGTTGGAGTTGTCTGCGAAGTAACGTCCCTGCCACTGGGCGATGTTGTAGACCTTGTTGCCGAACTGTCCGTACCACATCATGCTGAAGTCGAAACCGCGCCAAGCCGCGTTAAGGATGAGGGACACCTGTGCCTTTGCCCAAGGGCTTCCGACATATTGCCTGTCATCAGCGGTGATGATTCCATCGTTGTTGGTGTCGATGTACCTGACGTCTCCGAGCTGAGGGCGTTTGCCGTTGATGGTGATAGGTTTGGCCACACCGTCTTTTGTGGAGACATAACTGTCGATCTCTGCCTGGGTCCTGAAAAGACCATCGGTCTTAAGGAGGAAGAACTCTCCGAGTTGTCTGCCTGCCTCGCTTCTGGCCTCTCCGGAATCAACGAAATCCTTGCCGTAGCCAAGCTCAAGAAGCTTGTTGTTGATTGTCGTGACATTCAGGACAGCGCTGTAGGAGAAATCTGAGATGTTGTCCTTCCATCCGAGCGTGAACTCGAATCCGCTGTTCCTCAGACTTGCCGAGTTCACTCTCGGGTCGCCTCCGTCATTACCTGTGGAGATGGCGATCGGCATGGTGAACAGAACGTCGGAAGTCTTTGAGTTGTAATATTCAGAAGTGAAAGAAAGCCTGTTGCCGAGGAAGGCGGCGTCAAGTCCGATGTTGACGGTCTCCTTTGTCTCCCACTTGAGATTCTCGTTGGCGAGCTTAACCTGTGTCGCACCGGTCTTGATTGTCCCGCCGATCACGGTCACGATGCTCTGGTTGATCGTGGCGAGGTAGTCCCAGTCTCCGATGGTCGAGTTGCCAAGGCGTCCCCAGTTCCCACGGATCTTCAGGTCATCGATCCAAGGCACGTTGAAGAAATTCTCCTTGGAGATTCTCCATGCTCCAGAGACAGAAGGGAAGTTGCCCCAGCGGTTGTCCTTGGAAAGCCTTGATGTTCCGTCACGACGGAAGGTTCCCGTCAGGTAGTACTTGTCACCGAAGATGTAGTTCACGCGTCCGAGGTAGGAGATCATGGCGTTTTCGCTGTAGGTGTTGCTGTTCTGCTGGTTTGAGGCTCCTGAGCTAAGGTAGGTGAGGTATTCGCCGTTGACCAGAGGAAAATTCAGACGTGAAGCCCAAAGGCCTTCCCACTCGTGGTGCTGGTAAGTAAGACCGGCCACGGCGTCGATGTGGTGGCGTCCGAAGTCCTTGTTGAAGTTCAAGGTGTTTTCGATCAGCTTGTTGTAGGTGTTGTCCCTTGCCTTCTGGCTTTCAGGATCACGATGCTCCTGATTCTGTGTCCAGTTGCCTTCCCCACGGAACCAAGAGTTCTCGTAGAAGTAAAGATCGATACCAGCGTTAAGCTTGTATGACAGGAAATCAAAAGGTTTGACCTCCATCCACACGGCACCGTTCAGACGGTTCTCACGGATGTGGCGCTTTTCCAGATTCTCACGGGCTATCGGGTTGACTCCGAAAGTGTTGTACTTGGCATAGTCGCCATAGCCGTAGCCTCCAGGATTGTTCTCGTCATAGACAGGGATGGTAGGCATCATCCTGAGGAAGTCATTGTAGGTGTTGGTCTGGTTCGGGTCAGTCTCGGTGAGTGAATAGGCGAAGTTCTCTCCGAATGAGAACCATCCTTTCTTGCCGGAGGTGTTGACACGGAAGGTGTAACGGTCGAATGTGTTGCCGTAGGAAACTCCATCGTTCCTGTAGTAACCTCCTGAGACATAATAGTTGCCGGACTTGCCTCCACCTGAGAGGGCCACGTTGTAGTCCTGTACGAGGGCGGTCTTGAGGACCTCTTTCTGCCAGTCCGTGTCATAGTTGGAGTGCTGCTGGCGTGCCGTGACACCGTTGACTCCATCCTTGATGGCCTCATCGTAGGCGATGTCGTTGTACTTGATGTACTCCTTGGCGTTCATAAGGTCGTACTTAGGACTCCATTCAACGGTCTCCTTCACGGATGCGGTCACTTTCATCGGGCCTTCCGCACCTTTCTTGGTGGTGACGATGATGACTCCGTTGGCCGCGCGTGAACCGTAGATGGCCGCCGCTGAAGCGTCCTTCAGAATCTGGATAGACTCCACGTCAGCCGGGTTGAAGGCGACTCCAGGGTCAGCGATCATTCCATCGATGACCCACAGAGGGGAGACGTTGCTCAGTGATCCGATACCTCTGATCACAACCGACGCATCCTCACCAGCTCTTCCCGAGCTGCGCACGGTGACACCTGTGGCAAGTCCCTGAAGCTGGCTTACGATGGTTCCGGCCGGGCTCTTCCGCATCTCCTTGGTGTCCACCACCGAGACGGCTCCTGTAAGATCCGACTTTTTCACGGTCTGGTAACCGATGATGACAACTTCATCCAGGGCTTTCTTGTCATCCTGCATGACGACTTTGAGAGGCGTTCCGTCGAACACGACCTCTTGAGAAAGCATACCGATGAAGGTAAAGACGAGGGTGCAACCTTTGCGTCCTTCCAATGTGAATTTGCCGTCCACATCGGTGTTGGTCCCGTCGGTCGTTCCCTTGACCATGACGTTCACCCCGGCGAGGGGAACATCATTCGCATCTGTCACGTTTCCTCTGACGGTCACATTCTGCGCCTTCATGGAAATCACTGACAAAAAGAGAATAGTAAGGATAAGAAATCTTTTTGACATAATTAATGTTGTTAATTGTGGTTCTTACGATGACAAAGATAGCATGAGCACCCGCCATCGGTGTAGAACAATCACGTCAATGCTGCAACAAATCTGTCAAAAAGCCTTGCAGGGAGGCCTATAGCGCGTCTATGTAGTCTTTAGGGAGCACTCCGAACTGTTTCTGGAAACATCTCGAAAAATACGACGGGGTGTTGAATCCGGTCAGGTAGCAGACCTCGCTCACCCTGCATTCCCCCTCGCGCAGCAGGAGCGCGGCTTTCTTCAGCCTCTCCACACGGATGTAGTCGACAGGAGTCATGTCAAGGATTCCTTTCACTTTACGGTTGAGGCTTGAGCGGCTCATCCCGAGTCCGGCCGCAAGGTCGTCGATGTTGAAATCCGGATTCTGTATGTTTTGCGTGACGATGTTCCTCATGGAGCGCAGGAACAACTCGTCGGAACGGGTCATGGCGACACTGTCGGCCTGGACCTGAGGCAGACGCGCGAACGCCGCCCGCAGCTTTTTCCTTCCGGAGACCAGATTCCCGGCGCAGGCTTTCAGGTAGTCCATCGAGAACGGCTTCTCAATGTAGGCGTCCGCTCCTATATTCATACCCTGCACCTTCGAGTCCGAATCTGTCCTGGCGGTGAGGAGTATGACAGGAATATGACTGAACTCCACGTCGGACTTCACTTTCCTGCATAGTTCCATTCCGTTCATCCCAGGCATCATCACGTCTGAGATGATCAGGCTTATGTTGTTGTTTTTCAGTACGGTCAACGCTTCGTTGCCGTCACTTGCGGTAAACACATTGCAGGTTGAGGAAAACTGCCTGGCAAGAAAGTTCAGCATATCCGGGCTGTCCTCGACCAGCAGGACGGAGTACCGCTCGTCCGTGTTGGAGGACTCGTGAGTCTCTGGTCCTGCGTCATCGGTGGCATCGGCCTTGTCTGAGACTTCGGCTCCGGCATATTCATTGGACAGCGGGAGGCGCAGGATGAAGCTGTTGTCATCGGCGGATTCATCCACGTCCAAGGTACCGCCTTGAAGAATGGCGAGCGACCTTGCGAGAGCAAGGCCAAGCCCCGTACCCTTTGTCGCGTAAGAGTCGTTTCGCCTGCATTGGACGAACGGGCGGAATATCTCTTCCCTCATCTCATCCGGTATCTTCGGCCCGTCGTTGGACACGGTGAACACCAGATGGCCGGAATCGCTGAACAGCTTGACGTGTATGTAGGAGCATGAAAACTTCGCGGCGTTGTTCAGCAGGTTCGTGGTGATTTTCGAGAATCCGTCCTTGTCAACATAAGCGGTGAGCGTGTCCGGGATGTCGGTGGTCAGGCTCACGTTCTTCCGTTCCGCCATGACCCTGAACCCGCAGATGACGGATTTGAGGATCACGGCCACATCAGTCTTGACAATGTCGAGCCGGTAGCCTTTTGACTCGGCCTTCCTGAAGTCGAGCAGTTGATTGACAAGCTCAAGCAGCCTTTTTGTGTTGCTTTCCACAACGTCCATGTCCTCGGTGAGATTGTCAGGGATGTCCTTGGATGAAAGGATGTCATCGATGGTGCAGTTGATCAATGTCAAAGGGGTTCTGATCTCGTGGGCTATGTCGGTGAAGAAGTTTATTTTCGCATCGTACAACTCTTTTTCCTTTTCGTGCCCGAACCGTTCCATCTCTTCCTTTTGCCTGCGTTTTGCCCGCCGGTGCAGCACGAAGAACACAGCGGAGGCCAAAATGATGACCATGGCCACGTAGATCATCTTGGCGAGGACGGTGAGATAGAACGGAGGCTTGATTGTTACATCAAGCGACCTGACCTCAGGGTTGGCCACGCCGTCCCCGTTGCTTCCACGGATCTTGATCCTGTAATGTCCGTGTGGCAGATTGGAGCAGATTATCATTGAGTTCTTCTCGACCTCCGACCATCTTTCGTCCAGTCCTTCGACCTTGTATTCAATCTTGTTCATCTCCGGAGTCAGGTAGCTGAGCGCCGACAGACGCAGGGAGAACGTGTTCTGGTGGTGCTTCAAGACTATCCTGTCGGTAAAGGTGATGCTGCTCTTCAGCGGAGAGTCCTTGGCTCCTGGCTTCATCAGCTCGCCGAACAGGTAGAAATCAGTGAATGTGACAGGAGGGACATATTCATTCTTCCTGAATGATGAAGGGTCAAAAGCGATGAATCCGTTGATGCTTCCTGTGTAGATCTTCCCGCTTCGGGAGCAGAAGCCGGACTGGAAATTGAACTGGTCGCTCAGCAACCCGTTGGCGGTTGTGTAGAGTTGTTTTTCGCCTGTCTCCGGCCAGAATCGGATAAGGCCGTTCTCCGAGGTCAGCCATAAGGCCTTGTCCCTGTCCTCGATGACCTTGTAGAACACACTGCTTGGAAATCCGTCATCGGAAGTGAAGCGTGTGAAGGTCTCGTCCTCCGGATGGAACAGGCAGAAGCCTCCTCCAAGGGTTGTCACCCACAGCCTGTTCCGGCTGTCCTCAAATATGCTCGTGATGTTGTCAGAACTTATGCTCTTCGTGTCTGTCCGGTCTTCCGAAGTCTTGTAGTGGATCCATCTGTCCGAGCCTACCTCAAGCCGGTACAGACCGTCTGCATAGGTCGCGAACCACAGGTCCCCATCGCTTGTCTCAAGTACTTGATAGACAAATATTCCGTTGAGTTCAGGTATGATTTCGAAAGAGTCGGTGTCCTTTCTGTGGAAAACCGCGCCCACTGTTGTCCCGATGATAAGGTCGTCCGCGAATGTCCGGATGATTGAGAATGCGTTGTCCGCCGGGTAATTTCTGTCGCCCTTCGCATAATGTACCGTTTTTCCTGTTTTCAGGTCGATCCTGTTGAGCCCGCCGGAGAATGTCCCGACCCAAAGCCGGTTCCCGTCGGCAAGCAGCCCGTGGACATTCTTTTGTATCACCGGATCAGACCAAGGGCTCACCTGCCCGGTGGCGGGATCCATCCTGAACAGTCCCTTGTCCTCGGTGCCGATCCAGATGAATCCGTTTTTGTCCTGACAGAATTCCCTCACCCTGCGTCCGAGGTAGGAGGCGTCTCCGTGCGGATAGTATTTCTCAAACAGGGTGTAAGGAAACGGCAGGTAATTGATTCCGCCGAAATAGGAGCCGATCCACATCCCCTGCTCCCGATCCTTGAACAATGAATATATCGCATTGTCCGCCAATGAATATGGTTCGTCCTGGTCTGGCGTGACTATGTGCCGTCGGACACTCCCGTCCTGAGTGTCGATGATGTAGAGTCCGGATTCGCTTCCCGCCCACAACTCGTCATTGTCGCGGAATGCGAGGGATCTGACATAACCGGAAAGAATCTTCTTTGCCTTTCCGGTCGTGAGGTTGATCTCCAAGAGCCCGGATGTGGTCCCGGCGTAAATCCGGTTGTGACCTCCGGCGAGGATGTCATTGACCGTCTCGCCGGAAAACACTTCGGCTCCGTCGCTGTCTTTGAACGGCGAAGGATTTTCGGAGAACTCGGTGTCTATGGAATACAGGTTGTCCAGATACTGCCCGTACCAAAGCCGGTTGCCGATCCTGGAGAATGTGGATATGCTGAGCGGAGGCTCAAACTTGAGCCTCAACGTGTTGTCCTTCAGAGAGTAAGCGAATAGCCCTTGCTTTTCAACCGAGAACCAGATCTCCTTCCTGTCCTGAACCCATTCCATCCCCGACACGTGGCAAGAGATGGAGATTCCTTGTTCAGTTGTGTCGGACAGGGAGGTTATGCTGTCCATCAGCGGATCATATTTATAGACACCTCTGTCCGTCCCGATCCAGATCGTCCCGTCGCAGTCCTCCGCCAGATTCGTGATGAAATTGCTCCGTAAAGCGGAGTTGTCCTTGTTGAATATGCGGAATGAACGGCCGTCATAGCGGTTGAGCCCGTCCTTCGTGCCGAACCACATGTATCCGGTCCTGTCCTGGAGGATTCCGAAGACTGTGTTCTGAGAAAGGCCGTCCGAGACATTCACTGTCCTGAAAAAATAGCTCTGCGCGTCTGTCCGGACTTCTCCCTCA
>DCMG01000057.1:10286-16270 GCA_002321335.1 Bacteroidales bacterium UBA1628
TATTGTTGTTTTTGCACATAGGAAAGGCAAATGGTTTAAGTTTATTACGGTCGTAAATATACGCCTTTATGTTCAGACGGCAAAGGAACACCGCTGATTTCCGTGGGTTTTACAAACTTTTGCAGTATTTTTGCAAAACGGAATGATGAACAAAATCATTTATAATAAGATGAAAGCATTAAAAATCTTTGCGGTCGCCGTTTTGGCGATCATGTTTGCGGTCCCATGCCGCGCCAATGTGTCATCAGAGGCCGCTCCGGCCGCCCAGACCACAACCACATCTCTCACCAAGAACAACGGGGCCGCCGCTGGAAAGGCTCTTCTGGCTCTCTACACACAGTACAAGAGCAGCGGCAGTCTGGATATGACCAATCCGACCAACATTGTGAATATGGTGACTTTGGCCAACAATATCAAAGGGTTGAAGCCTTCCGCCAACACGGCCAACTTCGTGAAGGGCCTGATTTCCGGCTCTGGCAAGCTCGTCAACAACAGCAATTCCAAGACCGTGCTTGGCAGCCTGACCAAACTTGCGGGAATGGATCTCTCCTCATTGCAGACTTCCGCAAAGACTGCTGCCAAGAGTGCCGCAAGCAAAGCCGCCAAGTCAGCTGCCACCGAGGCCCTTTCAAAGATCGCGTCTTCAAAAGATGCCTCCTCGGCTGTTTCAAACGCCAAGGAGATCGCATCCGCCGCATCAACCCTCTCCACTCTTTTCAAGACATTGAAGAAATAGGAAGGCTGTGGCGTCTAATAGATTCTCTGTCAGTATAATAAGTAATGACCCTGTGCCAAATCCGGTACAGGGTCATTGCTTTTGTCAGTGATTTTCAGGGTTTTATCCGCCACGGCAGTCTTAACGGAAATCTTCGTACTCGGGCATTCCGAGGCCTGAGATGAAGTCCTTGAACTGTTTGTCGTCCTTTGGGCAGACCAGCAGTACATCGCCTGTGTCAACGACCACATAATCCTTCAAACCTTTGATGGCATAGAGTTTCTTTTTGTCGCCGCAGACCAGCATGCTGTCCTTGTTGCCTTCACTGAGAATCCTGTCTGTGAACACGACGTTTCCGTCTTTGGTCTTGTTGCCGATGTTTCTGAAAAGGGATTCCCAGCTGTCGATGTCTGACCATCCGAAGTCTCCGCAGTAGAGCCATGCGCGGTCGGTCTTCTCCATCACTCCGTAGTCAATCGAGACTTTCGGGCAATCGGAATATACCTTCTCAATGAATACTTGTTCATTTTCGCTGTCCAAGGCGTCTTCCCAACCGGTGAACAAGGACGTGACATCAGGAATATATTTCTCCATCTCCTCCTTGATCACAGAAGCTTTCCATGCGAATATTCCTGAATTCCAGTAGAATTCGCCAGTCTTGCAGAACACCTCGGCGAGGGCTCTGTCCGGCTTTTCGGTGAAAGTCTTCACCTTGAGGGGCGCTCTCGGACCGAAGTGTTCCCGGTCTCCTGTGGCTTGGATGTAGCCATAGCCGGTGTCCGGTTCCGTCGGGTGGATTCCGATTGTCATAAGGACCGGCTTGCTTTCGGCATATTCCATTACCTTCTGCATTGAGGCCTTGAAATTCTCTTCGTCCGTGATGATGTGGTCCGCCGGGGTGGCGATGATTGTCGCGTCGGGATCCCGTTTGAGGATGCTGTAAACCGCATAGGCTATGCATGGAGCGGTGTTGCGGGCGTATGGCTCCAAAAGGAGGTTGCTTTCAGGAAGCTCTGGAATCTGGGCGTGGACGAGGTAGGAGAATCTGGCCAACGTGACCACGATGATGTTCTCTGACGGGACGATTTCGGAAAAACGCTCGTAAGTGCTTCTTATGAAGGATTTTCCGGTTCCGGTTATGTCCAGGAACTGCTTGGGTTTAGATTCCCTGCTTATCGGCCAGAAGCGGTTTGCCGTGCCTCCGGCCATAATGACGCAGTATCGGTTATTCTTATTCATTGTATCTTAGTGCTTAGCAATATGTTCCAAAATCGTACGGTCACTTCGGCAGGCTCAGTGACCGCTTTCCGGCTTCGGTTGCTGAGCTTGCCGAAGCATCGAATAGTCAGAGGTACATCGGGTAAAACGCATTCGGGAACCATTCCACAATCTCCTTCCCTCCGTCGAACGTCACCGCCACGACATCAAAGTTGACCTCCATTTCAGCGGAAATCCTGTTGTCTTTCACGGTGTGAAGGTACCTCAGCGCCGCATCCGCAACCTTCCTCTGCTTGCTCACCGTCACGTTCTCCTCCGGGGAGACCATCACGGGCGCGACACGGCTTTTGACTTCCACAAAATGCACACCATTTTTGTCAAGACTGATGATATCGATTTCCAGATGTCCCGACCTGAAATTCCTTTGCACGATGGTGTGCCCTTTGCCGGTCAGAAACCCACAGGCGACATCCTCCCCTCTACGCCCCAGCTCCATCCTTGGAGTCATCTGTTTTTCTGTGTTTTTCATGGTTTTGATCCAAGTTTCTATCCCAACGTCACGATCGTCACACCCGATCCGCCGAATTGAACCTGCTCATCGCGGACGGAAGTGACCCCGGGAATCGTCCTTAAATATTTCTGAAGTTCATCGCGGAGCGCTCCCGTGCCTTTGCCGTGGATGATGCGGACTGATCCGATGTTCAGCATGATGGCGTCGTCGATGTAGTGCATGACGATGTCAAGCGCGTCCGAAACCCGCTCACCACGCACGTCCAGTTCTGGAGAGAATGCCAGCCTGCGCTCTCTCAGACCGGAATCATCCTGGGCGGCCCGGGGCTTGATGTTCTCCCTGACCGAAGCTTTATATTCATTGGAAGAGATCCTCTCAACTCTGTCGAGAGGCATCTTGCTCGTGATGTTGCCGATGGCGACGGTCACAGCCTTGTTGGACACCCGGATGACCTCGCCGGCCATGCCGTTGTCCTTGATCCGTACTTTCTCTCCGACCTTCAGCACTCCGCCACGGAATTGCTCAGGAGTCTGCGGCTGGCTGTCATCCTGAGGTTTACCCTTGCGGGCGTTGCGGCGCATCTTCCTGTCTTCCAGTTGTTTGAGTTTCCTCTCAATGTAGTCATCGTGAGTTTTCTGCTCGCTCTCCTTCTTCATCTGAAGGCTTGACATGAAATTCTGGAGCTCACGCCTGGCATCGGATGTCTTCTCCTTTTCAGCCTGGGATTCCTTGATGGTCCTGATTGTGTTCTCCACGGTCTTGTTGGCTCCCTGGACAATCTCCTGCGCTTCTTTCTTGGCCTGGTCCAGAATCTCTTTCTTGGTCTGTTTCAGTCCCTCAAGCTCTTTTTGGTAGCGTTCGGTGATGTTTTCCAGAGTCTTATCTGTGTTCTTGATCCTCTGGAGTTTCTCGTCAAGGGCGCGGCGGTTGCGCACGATCTTGCGCAGATTCCGCTCCATGCCCACGAACTCCTCACCGGCCCTTGCCTCGGCGTCTTTGACTATGCTCTCCGGGAGTCCCATCTTGCGGGCCAGCTCAAAGGCGAACGAGTTCCCCGGCATTCCGATGTCCAGTTTGAACAGAGGCTGGATCTTGGCCGCGTCGAACTGCATCGCTCCGTTGATGACACCGGTGTCGGAACCGGAGGCGTACAGCTTGAGGTTCGTGTAGTGGGTCGTGATGACCCCGTAAACCCCTCTCTTGTCCATTTCGCTGAGGATTGCCTCGGCGATGGCTCCTCCGGCCGTAGGCTCTGTGCCCGAACCGAACTCGTCAATCAATATCAAGGTCTTGTCGTCAGCCTTGGCCAGCATGGTCTTCATGTCATCCAGAAACGAACTGTAGGTGCTGAGGTCGTTCTCGATGTTCTGGTCGTCACCGATGCTTACCATGATTCTGTCGAACACAGGAAGTTCCGAAGTCTCGGAAGTCGGGATCAGCATTCCCCACTGGAACATATACTGCAAAAGCCCCGTGGTCTTGAGGCACACCGACTTGCCGCCGGCGTTAGGGCCGGAGATCAAAAGAATATGCTTGGCCGGTGTCAGGCGGATGGAAACGGGCACAATGTCTTTTTTCTCTTTGCGCAAGGCTCTCTCCAGAAGTGGGTGCCGGGCTTTGCGCAGATTCATCTCTCCGTTGTCGGAGATGATAGGTGCTCCGGCCTTGAAATCGAGGGCGACCTGTGCCTTGGCCATGAGGAAGTCGATCTCGCCGATATATTCAGCGGAGTTGATGAGGTCCGGGACGTAAGGCCTGACGAAATCGCTGAACGCCGCGAGAATGCGCTGGATCTCCTGAGCCTCGTCGGCGTGAAGGGTCACGATCTCGTTCTCCAGTTCGATGATTTCAGCCGGTTCCACGAAGGCGGTCTTGCCGGTGGCCGAGGTGTCGTAGACGAATCCCTGGATCTTCTTCTTGCTTGAGCTGTTGACCGGAATCAGCAACTTGCCGTCACGTACCGAGAGCCCGGCGTCTTCGTCCACAAGGCCGTCCGCCTGTGCCTGCTTGAGGATGGCGTTCGCCCTTTTGGAGATGGCTCCCTCCTTTGCCTTTATCGAGCGCCTGATTTCCAGCAGCTTGTCCGAGGCAGTGTCTTTGATGTCCCCGAACTTGTCCAGAATCAGGTCGATTCTTCTCTGTACCTCCGGGAAACTCAGCACCGGGGCGCTCATCCTTTTGAGGTTGGGATAGACCCCGTCCTTGATGGACATGAAGAAGTTGGTCAGCTTGCGGACCGTCTCGACCATCGTGCGCAGCTTGCCCAGCGAAAGTGTGTCGATTGTGTATCCGGCGTTTTCCAGAGGCTTGAGAAAGTCGAGGCAGTCAATGTACCCGTTGGTAGGGAAGTTCTCCTCGAACATCACAATCAGCCTCATCTCGTCCGTGAGCGCCAACCTTTCACCGATGACTTTCGGGTCGTTGCTGAACGTCTCCTCCGTCACCCTCGTGACGGCGTATTCTGTGGAACATCTGTCGGCCACAAAGGTTCTGACCCTGTCAAATCCCAACTTGCTCTCCAATCTGGTGTCTATCTCTGTTCCGTGTTCCTGCATATTCGTAAATTATTGTTTTTCCTCCGTGGCGCGCTTTTCTTCTGTGGATCCCTCGCCGGCGCCGAGAAGGAGTTTAAGTTCATTGATGTTGCTGATGCTCTTGATGTTGCCTCCGCGGACAAAGGATATTCCTCCTGTTTCTTCCGAGACCACCACCACGTCCGCGTCAGTCTCCTCCGAGATTCCTATGGCCGCCTTGTGCCTCATCCCGTAATGCGCCGGGATGTCGGAACGCCCGGTGATCGGCAGGGTGCACCGCGCGGCGACTATCCTGTCCGCGCTGATGATCATCGCCCCGTCGTGCAAAGGAGAGTTTTTGAAGAATATGTTCATTATCAGCCTTCTGGTGACTTTCGCGTCCACGATGTCCCCGGTCTCGATGATGAAGTCGAGCGAATCCTTGCGCGGGAACACGATCAAGGCTCCTGTCTTGTCGGCCGACATGGCTCTGCATGCCTCCGCGATCTCGTTGACTGTGCCTCCGGCCATCTTCTGTTCCTGGATTCCAAGCAGCCTGTTGAAGAAGTCGCGGCTCTTTCCCGCGACCCCGTAGCGTGAGCCGAGCTTCATCAGGAAATGCCTTACCTCAGGCTGGAATATGACGATCAGGGCTATGACACCCACGTCGATGAAAGTTCCCAGCAGGGCGCTCATCAACTTCATGTTGAATGCAGCCACGACCACCCTCAGGACGAAAAGCAGGATGACGGCGACGAATATATTCATTGCCGCAGAGCCCCTTATCCATCTGAAAGCCAGATAGATGAATATGGCGACCATCAATATGTCCAGGATGTCCGCGAACGAGATGTTGAGGAATCCGAATATATTCAAAAGCATCTTTTCCCTTTTTCGTGGCACAAAGATAATTATTCCTTGATTTATTCCCCAAGGCTTGATGACGATTTCTCTGATTATTAAGGAGTAGGCTTGTGGAAAACTTTGTTAATTGAAAAAAAAATGCTACCTTTGCAGTCCGCAAAAT
>DCMG01000057.1:16320-16467 GCA_002321335.1 Bacteroidales bacterium UBA1628
TAACGTAAAATATTTATTTACAATTAATTAATCAAACCAATGCCTGGATTAATTGGAAAGAAAATCGGAATGACTTCCGTTTTCGGTGCTGATGGAAAAAATATTCCATGCACCGTCATCGAGGCTGGTCCGTGTGTTGTCACGCAA
>DCMG01000057.1:16596-34874 GCA_002321335.1 Bacteroidales bacterium UBA1628
AAAGAGATACACGCCAGCGCGCCTCTTATGGGCCATTTCAAAAAGGCAGGAACCACTCCTAAGCGCAAGCTTGTCGAATTCCCGGCAGACTTCAAGAGTGAGCTCAAGCTCGGAGACACCATCAGCGTCTCAGACGTCGTAACAGAAGATGTCAAGTTCGTTGATGTTGTCGGTACTTCTAAAGGTCGTGGCTTCCAGGGTGTTGTTCACCGTCATCATTTCGCCGGTGTAGGCGGAGCGACCCACGGTCAGCACAACAGACTGCGTAAGCCTGGTTCTCTCGGTGCATCATCATGGCCTTCTCGCGTGTTCCCTGGAATGCGCATGGGTGGTCACATGGGCAACGAAAGAGTAAAGGTGTTCAACCTTGAGATTGTTAAGGTTATCCCTGAAAACAATCTTCTCGTCATTAAGGGTTCCGTTCCAGGAGCCAAGGGTTCTTATCTTGCATTAGAGTTTTAGTTATGGAATTACCAGTATTGAAAATTGACGGATCAGAATCCGGAAAGAAGGTTGTTCTTGACGAGAAGGTGTTCGGTGTGGAGCCGAACGACCATGCAATCTATCTTGATGTCGTTC
The DNA here is from genome assembly GCA_002321335.1 of Bacteroidales bacterium UBA1628. GTDB lineage: Bacteria > Bacteroidota > Bacteroidia > Bacteroidales > UBA932 > Cryptobacteroides. Next base: position 17,176 of record DCMG01000057.1, read on the forward strand.
AGTACCTCGCCAACCAGCGTCAGGGTACCTCAAAGACAAAGGACCGCAGTGAGAACGCGCACTCTACAAAGAAGCTCGGTCGCCAGAAGGGCGGCGGTGGCGCGCGTCACGGCAGCTTGAAGTCCAACATCTTCGTTGGCGGTGGTCGCGTGTTCGGTCCTAAGCCTCGTCTGTACAGATTCAAACTTAACAAGAAGCTGAAGTCTCTCGCGCGTTGCTCAGCCCTCACCTACAAGGCACAGGAGAACGCTATCGTCCTCGTTGAGCCATTCGCTATGGAAGCCCCTAAGACAAAGGAACTAATGCGCATCCTTGACGCTCTCAAGGCTGGCCAGAGAAAGGTTCTCGTAGTGCTTCCGGAGAATTCAAACAACATTTTCCTTTCATCACGTAACCTCCCTGAGGTAAAGGTCATCACTGTTGACGAAATCAACACCTACACCATCATGAACGCTAATTCAATGGTTCTCGTTGACGGTGTTCAGGATGTCCTCGCAGCCAGGGTCAACCGTTAAAAGCGCAAAGAGATGGGAATTTTAATCAAGCCAATAGTAACCGAGAAGCTCACGGCTCAGACTGAGAAGTACAACCGTTACGGCTTCATCGTTGACAGGGAAGCCAACAAGCTTCAGATAAAGGCCGCTGTAGAGCAGTTCTACAATGTGACTGTGAAGGACGTCAACACCGTGAACTATCACGGAAAGAGAAAGTCCCGCTACAGCAAGGCAGGAATGCTCCGTGGCCGTGCCAATCACTACAAGAAGGCGTACGTTACCCTTGCAGGTGATGACAAGATCGATTTCTACAGTAACATTTAAGGAGGGACAAGGCAATGGCAATCAGAAAATTCAAGCCGATTACTCCTGGTACCAGGAACAAGGCTATCAGTGCGTTCGATGAAATCACTGCCAAGAAGCCGTACAAGGCTTTGTTGGAACCTCTTAAGAGCACGGGCGGTAGAAACAACACCGGTCAGATGACCGTTCGTTACCGTGGCGGCGGACACAAGAGAATGTATCGTATCATCGACTTCCTCCGCACCAAGGATAACATGAAGGCTACCGTGAAGACCATCGAGTATGATCCGAACCGTAGCGCCCGCATCGCCCTCGTCGAGTACGAGGATGGCGTAAAGAAGTACATCATCGCTCCTGCCGGAATCAAGGTAGGACAGGTCATAGAGTCCGGATCAGGAGTCGCTCCTGAGCTTGGCAACTGTCTCCCACTCGCGGAGATCCCTGTAGGTACGCTCGTTCACAACATCGAGCTTCGTCCTGGTCAGGGCGCCGCGATGGCACGTTCCGCCGGTACATTCGCGCAGCTCGCCGCCCGTGAGGGCAACTACGCCATCCTTCGTCTGCCTTCAGGCGAGACCAGAATGGTGCTCGTGGCCTGCCGCGCCACTGTCGGAACCGTTTCCAACGCAGATCATAATCTTGAGTCTTACGGAAAGGCTGGCCGCAGCCGCTGGTTCGGTCGCAGGCCGCACAACCGTGGTGTCGTTATGAACCCTGTCGATCACCCTATGGGTGGTGGTGAAGGTCGTGCCTCCGGAGGTCACCCGCGTTCACGTAAGGGACTTCCTGCAAAGGGTTACAAGACACGTAATCCTAAGGCTACTTCCAACAAGTTCATCATCGAGAGAAGAAAGAAGAAGTAATTAAACGGAATTAAACTTTAAGATTATGAGTCGTTCATTAAGAAAAGGTCCATACATCCAGGAAGCCCTGGAAAAGAGAATTCTTGCTATGAATGATGGTAGCAAGAAGAAGGAGGTCGTGAAGACCTGGTCCCGCGCCAGCATGATCTCCCCTGACTTCGTAGGCCACACTGTCGCAGTTCATAATGGAAACAAGTTCATTCCTGTTTACATCACTGAGAACATGGTGGGCCACAAGCTCGGCGAATTCGCGCCGACCAGAACATTCAAAGGCCATTCGGGCAACAATAAGTAGTAATTAAGGAGAATTCATTATGGGAGCTCGTAAAAGATTAATGGCTGAGAAGTTCAAGGAAGCCAAAAAGAATACAGCAATAGCTAAGTTGAATGATGTTCCTACATCCCCTCGCAAGATGCGTCTTGTCGCTGACACTGTGAGAGGTGTGGAGGTGAACCATGCGATTGACCTTCTTCATTTCTCGAAGAGGCAGCCGTCTATCCGTCTTGAGAAGCTTCTCCGCAGCGCCATCGCCAACTGGGAAGCCAAGAACCCGGATCAGAGCAAGGAGCTGGACAACGGCAACGTTTATGTCAAGACGATCATGGTGGGCGAAGGCCGCACGCTCAAGAGAATCCGTCCTTGCCCTCAGGGCCGCGCCGGAAGAATCCGCAAGCGTTCGAACCACGTCACCATCATTCTCGACGTCAAGAAACCAACAACAGTAGAGGAGAACAAGTAATATGGGACAGAAGACAAATCCTATTTCTAACAGAATCGGTATCACCCGTGGTTGGGACTCTAACTGGTGTGGTGGTAACTATGCTGAGAAGATCGCTGAGGATTATGAGATCCGCAAGTATCTGACCAACCGTCTTGCCAAGGCCAGCCTCTCCAAGATTGTCATCGAAAGGACCCTCAAGTTCATAACCGTGACCATTCACGCCGCAAGGCCTGGATTCATCATCGGTAAGGGTGGAGCCGAGGTTGACAAACTCAAGGAAGAGCTTAAGAAGGTCACCAAGAAGGATGTTCAGATCAACATCTTCGAGGTGAAGAGGCCTGAGGTAGACGCACACATCGTTGCTGACAGCATCGCTCGTCAGATCGAAGGTCGTGTTTCCTACAGAAGGGCCATCAAGATGGCTATCGCATCAACCATGAGGGTTGGTGCCGAGGGCATCAAGATCCAGATCAGCGGCCGCGTAGGCGGTGCTGAGATGGCCAGAAGCGAAATGTTCAAGGAAGGCCGTACACCTCTGCACACATTCCGTGCTGACATCGACTACGCTCTTGCTGTCGCAAGCACAAAGGTAGGCGCGCTCGGAATCAAGGTGTGGATCTGCAACGGTGAGCGTTACGGAAAGCAGGATCTCACTCCTAACACTGCTGCCGCAGCCAACGCGCAGGGCGGTTCACGTCCTTCACGCGGAGACCGTGGCGAGCGCAGGGGCGGAGACCGCGGAGACCGTCGCGGCAACCGTGGTGGCCGTGGTCGTCGTGGCAATGACCGTCAGGCTGAGTAGGAATATTCAGAAATCAGAATAGATAGAGTGGCAGGGAAGAGCAATCCCCGCCACTCTTTTTTGTTACAATTTGGTTCAATTTGGAGGCGTGCCTTGGCTCTGAATGCATAAATTCGCTATATTTGCTCCATCATAGAATCATAATGACGGAAACAGAGTTGGTGCAGCGGATACGCAAAGGCGACAGGAAAGCGTTTGACTTTCTTTGTCGGGAGTACTATGCGGCATTCATCTCATACGCAAAAATGGTACTTCCGTATGACGGGGCAGAGGATGTGGTTCAGGATGTCCTGCTGAATGTTTGGGGCAACCGGGCACGGCTTTCAGAAGAGCGTTCGCTTCAGGGGTATATCCTGAGATCCATTTACAACCGTGCCTTAAACAAACTAGCCAAGGACAAATCTGCGTCTGACTACCAGCAGTGGTATAGGATGTCCATCGTCTCTTTGACCAGTTTCTATTGCGATCCGGAGAACAATGACTCGATACGCCATCTGTACACGATGGATCTGAGGAATAAGATCAATGATGCGGTGATGTCGCTGCCGCCTAAATGCCGTGAGGTTTTCAGGTTGAGTTACATCGAGCATAAGTCCACAAAGGAGATCGCCGCTGAGTTGGGAGTTTCCACCAGTACAGTCTCCAATCATATTCATAACGCGTTGGTGATGTTAAGGGAGGCGCTGGGTGCGGGTCTGCTTATTCTGCTTCTGCATAATTTCAGGTAAAAATAGTAAATCCTTTTAGATAGTTTAGGGAAGTCATCTGTATTATATATGTACATACAGATAATTGTTCCTGACGATGAAAGAGGTACCATACGAACTTTTCAAAAAATATTTCAATGGCGAGACTGACGATTCCGAGAACCGCCGGTTGATAGAGTGGTTGCTGGAGGATAAAGAGAACGAAAAAGTCTTTGCCGACACATTGTCTGTCATCAGTGCCGCTGATGTTGTTCGTGACGAACGTTTTGAGGCCAGGCGTGATGCTTTCTTTGAGCGCTTGTCACGAAAAATTGACGAACAGGATGCGGCCGCTTCCAGAAAAAGACGCAGGAACATAGGTTTTGCGTTCGCTGGGGGACTGGCCGCCGTTCTGGCCGCTGTGGCGGTGTTCCTTTTCACACCAGGGGAAGGTTATCTATACCGTTCACCGATGACATACACGTCTTATTCCAACACCAGCAATGATTCTGACATTATTTGTCTACCGGACGGATCCACGGTCTGGATTATGGGTGGATCTTCTCTGCGCTATGGCTCCAATGTCTCGAAAAATGGTGGCAAAAGGGAAATATGTCTTGACGGGGAAGCGTTTTTTGATGTCGCCAAGGACACTATTCATCCTTTTGTGGTAAAGACTCCAAACCTGTCAGTTGTCGCTGTCGGAACTCGTTTCAATGTGCGAGTGAAAGAATGTGGGGACACGGAGGTGATGTTGGAGGAAGGGAGTGTGAGACTGTGTAATCCTCAAGGAGTGAGCCTTATGCGGCTTCTCCCTGATCAGACAGCCGTTTTGGATGGAAAGACGGGAGACATATTCATTGAACAGCATTATGTGCAGTCGGAGATTCGCCTGAAGTACAATGTCATAGCCCTTACAGATGCGACATTGGAAGAGATTAAGGAGAACATAGAAAAAACTTATGGCGTCAGTATAAAGATAAAAGGTACACCGGCGGAAGACAGACGTTATAATTTCAGTTGCCTTAAGAGCCGAGGGGTTGAAGAGGCTGTGGCCATTTTGTCTCACTTGACCGGAACCGAGTGTGAGATCTGCGGCAAATAGAATATTCATATATTAAAACCAAGTTTAACCAATCAAAGAATCACTTATGGGATTAAAGTTTTTCAGAAGGGCTTTCCTGTGCGTTATGCTTTTGTCGGGACTGGTCTCTCAGTTTTCCGCGTCAGCAGCGCCGAATGCTCAGAAAACGTATGATGTCAGCATTACCGAACGGAATGCGACGGTTAAAGGGATCGCGGACGCTCTGACAAGGCAGACGGGAATCCTGTTCTCTTATGATGCGGACATGACCGGAATGTCTCTTGGAGATGTGTCTGTCAACCGTAAGAACGTTGGTCTTAACACTATACTTGACGAGATATTCGTCAATAAAGGTGTGGCATATTCCATCGTTGGGGAAACTGTCGTGCTTAGCCGTTCGAAGTCGGGACAGGGAGGGAAGCGCACACTTTCCGGTCTGGTCAATGATGCTTCCGGATTGCCGGTTCCTGGGGCGGCCGTGACGATAGCGGGGCAATCCGGAGGCACAGTCACGGATGGCTCGGGAAAATTTTCCATGTCCGCTCCGGATGGCGATCTTACTGTGACCGTGCAATGCCTTGGGTATGTTGACAAGAGTCAGGCGGTTTCCGCCGCGTCTGACCATATTGACATAACATTGGACGAAAACACCCTGTCGATTGAAGAGACCGTTGTCGTTGGCTACGGTGTTCAAAAGAAGGTGAACCTTACGGGTGCCATCTCTACTGTCTCTTCGGACAATTTGGAAAACAGAGCGTCTCCTACATTGACACATATGCTTCAAGGTTCGGTGCCAGGTCTTAACGTGACAACGAGTTCCGGTCGCCCGGGCAACTCGGCCAGCATCAACATTCGTGGTATCAATTCCATCAACGGTGGCAATCCATTGGTCTTGATTGACGGGGCTGAAGGTGACCTGTCAAGGGTCAATCCTGCCGATGTCGAGTCTGTCTCTGTGATCAAGGATGCTTCTGCCTCCGCGATCTATGGTGCCAGAGCCTCGTTCGGTGTGATTCTCGTTACGACGAAGAACGGAGCTGTGGCTGACGGAACGGCTACGGTGAGGGTGAACAGCCGAATCGGATGGGAGGAGCCTACCACGTCCACCGATTATGAGACGAGGGGTTACTACTCTGTCTATCTGAATGACCTTTTCTATCGCGCTCATAACGGAACGAACTACTCTTTCTACACTCAGGAGGATATGCAGGAGCTTTGGGCTCGTGTGAATGACAAGACCGAGAATCCGGCCCGCCCGTGGGTCATGATTGACCAGCGTGACGGAAGGGACACTTATGTCTACTATGCGAACACTGACTGGTACCATGAGCTTTTCCGTGACCGCCGCCCTAACCAACAGCACAGCGTGTCGCTCAGCGGCGGCAACAAGCATGTGAAATACTTCTTGTCCGGCTCTTATAACAAGGAGGAGGGTATTTTCCGCCGTAACACTGACAAACTGGACAAGTACAGTTTCCGTTCGAAGATTTCATTTGACATCAACAAATGGCTCAACCTCAGCAATAACACCAGCTATTACAAGAATCGTTACCGCTATCCGGGTCCGAGTGATGTCAACACGGCTTTCTCGTTGATGACGGTGCACGCCCTTGCCAGTTATCCGGCACATAATCCTGACGGAACAAGCATCGGTTTTACATCTTTCGCCAACAACAACTATGTGATGGATGGATTGTTGACCATTCTGGACAATCCAAACTACAAGAACGAAGACAACAATGACAATCTGTCCACAATCACTGAATTGACCATAAAGCCTTCGAAGTCACTGGAAATCAGGGCTAATTTTACTTATGCCTTCAATCAGTACAGGTATATGAACCGCGCGACGAACACAGAATACTCCCGCTACCCCGGCGAGACTGTCCTGGTCACGAATTCGCGCTCGATAGATAATCTGAAGGAGAAATCCGAGACTCAGCATTACTATGCGACCAACATCTACGCTACATGGACAAAGAGTTTCGCCGAGACACATAATTTCAAGGTGATGGCCGGTTTCAACTGGGAGACCAAGCACTATAAGGATGTTTCCGCAAAAGGATTCTACCTTATGAGCGAGGCTCTCAATGATTTGAACCTGGTGGGTTCCGACGCTGACGGCAACACGAGGATGGAAACAGCCGGAGGTCAGAATGAATATGCGCTCGAAGGCTTCTTCGGACGTTTGAATTATGACTACAAAGGACGCTATCTCTTCGAAGCCAGCGGGCGATATGACGGAACCTCCCGTTTCGCGTCAAACCATCGTTGGGGATTCTTCCCTTCTATGTCATTGGGTTGGAGAATATCCGAGGAAAAGTTCTTCACTCCTGTGAAGAGAACAATGAACAACCTCAAATTGAGATATTCTTACGGAAGTCTTGGCAACCAGTTGGTAGGGTATTACGATTATATTCGTAAGATATCTGTCGGAACCGGTTCATACACTTTTGGAACAGGTACCAAGCCGACAGTTGCCACGATCGGAGCGCCGGTCGCTTCCGACTTGACTTGGGAAAAGACCCTTCAGCACGATCTCGGTCTTGACGCTTCATTCCTTGAGGATCGCCTTGTCTTCACGGCGGACGCTTATATTCGTGACACGAAGGACATGTTGACGGCAGGGATCGCTTTGCCGGCTGTGTACGGAGCCTCGTCTCCAAAGATGAACGCGGCGGACCTTAGGACAAAGGGTTATGAACTTCAGCTTGTGTGGAGGGACAGTTTCAATCTGTTCGGCAAGCCGTTCCATTATTCAGCCACCGCCAGCTTCAGCGATTACTTCACGGAAATCACTAAATTTGACAACCGTGAACGATCTTTCGCCAAATCCTATTATGTGGGTATGCGTATAGGGGAGATCTGGGGTTACCACACTGATGGACTGTTCGCGTCTGATGCGGAAGCCGCCGCCTATGATGTCGACCAGACCTTTGTCAACCAGGCCATCATTTCAGCCGCCGGTGACGAGCGTGGACTCCATGCAGGAGATGTAAAATTCCTGGACCTGAACGGCGACGGAGTTGTGAACCAGGGTAAGAACACGGTTGAGGATCCTGGCGACCGTACAATCATCGGTAACAGCCAGCCTCGTTATAACTATGGCTTGAACCTTAGCTTCCAATACCTTGGATTCGACTTTGGAATTTTCTTCCAGGGAATCGGCAAGATGGATTGGGCTCCGGCCGCCAACAACGTCTTGTTCTACGGCCCGTACGCCCGTCCTTACGCTACACTAATACCTCGTGACTTCCATAAGATGATCTGGAGTGAGGATAATCCTGACGCCTATCTGCCTCGTCCGAGAGGTTATGTCGGCCTTGGTTCCAACCGTGAGTTGACTGTGCCTAGCGACCGTTATCTTCAGGACATCAGCTACTGTCGTCTGAAGAACGTGACTTTCGGCTACACCATTCCGAAGTCTCTTACAGATAAGATAGGCATGGGCCCTGTACGTTTTTACTTCTCAGGGGAAAACCTCCATTACTGGTCCCCGTTCAAGAAACATTCGAAATACATCGATCCGGAAATGGCGAAGACCAATTCTACCAACCGTATCTACCCTTGGCAGAGGTCATTCATGTTTGGTATCGATTTGACTTTCTAATCTTTGGAGGAATACGAAATGAAAAAAAGTATATTGTTGATGGCGGTCGCATCTCTTTTCATGGTGTCCTGCGACTTGGATAAACTGCCTTTGGCCAACCTGTCTCCGGACAGTTTCTTCTCAACAAGGAACGAGCTTGACGCGTTCGCCAATAATTTCTACACAAACTTTCCTGGTTCATCGGTTTTCGAGGAGGAGTCAGACTTGATCATAAAGAACAGCCGCTCTGACTGGATGCGTGACGGACGTTCCGTTCCGGGATCAGGCGGAGGATGGACCTGGACGGCCTTGAGGGACTTCAACACCCTTATCGAAATGTCCTCAAACTGCACAGACGAGAATGTCCGCGATGAATATGTCGGAGTGGCGCGCTTTTTCAGAGCCTGGTTCTACTTCGAGAAGGTCAAACGTTTCGGTGACGTTCCGTGGTATGACCGCCAGTTAGGTTCGTCTGACAAGGATCTCTACAAGCCACGTGACTCGCGAGAGCTGGTGATGTCCCATGTTGTTGAGGATCTGGATTTCGCCATAGCGCATCTTCCGGTGAAGCGTTCTGTGTACAAGGTGACGAAATGGACGGCTCTTGCCCTGAAGAGCAGGGCATGCCTGTTCGAGGGAACCTTCAGGAAATATCACGGAATCAAACTGGACGGCCACACCGCTGACTGGTACTTGGAGCAAGCCGCAGCGGCAGGAGAGGAGTTCATTTCCACCAGCGGTTACTCTGTCTATACCGGTGGAGGTGTCGAGAATAGTTACCGTGATCTGTTCGCAAGCGAGGACGCTATCGGAACGGAGATAATCCTGGCTCGAGACTATGACAAGAATCTTTCGATAAAACATAATGGAACATATTACACCTTGGGTAATTACGGTAATCCTGGAATAACCCGCAAGATGTTCTGTTCCTATCTCATGAAGGATGGCTCAAGGTTCACGGACAAAGAAGGGTGGAAGACAATGTCTTTCATTGAGGAAACCCGAAACCGTGATCCAAGGCTCTCTCAGTCCATCAGGACTCCAGGCTACAAGAGAATCGGTTCGGACAAGGTTGAGGCTCCTGATTTCGGCCACACGGAGACTGGCTACATGCTTACCAAATATATGCAGGGTGCAGACCTGAATGTGGATCTGTACGGAGCTGCCTACAATGATCTGCCTCTTTTCAGAAGCGCTGAGGTGTACCTTAACTTCGCCGAGGCCAAGGCTGAGCTTGGAACGCTGACCCAGGCTGATCTGGACAAGTCCATCAAAATCCTGCGCGACCGCGTCGGCATGCCTAACATCGACATGGCGGCCGCCAATGCTTCTCCTGATCCGTACTTGCTGGCGAAGGAGACCGGCTACCCGAATGTGACCGGTGAGAACGCCGGAGTGATTCTGGAAATCCGTCGTGAAAGGACGGTGGAGCTTTTTGATGAGAACTTCCGTTTCTATGATCTGATCCGTTGGAAAAACGGTCAGGCTATCACCCACAAGTTCCTCGGAATGTATTTCCCGGCTCCCGGAGCCTACGACCTTGATGGGAACGGGACGCTTGATGTATGTTTCTACACGGATGAAATCCCGTCTGGACTTCCTGCCAATGTCGTAAAGTGCAAGATTGGCGAGAGAGTGTACTTCACGGAAGGGGATCACGGGTATGTGGATGTGACCCCGAACCTTCCAGGAGTCTGGAACGAGGAACGTGACTACTTCTATCCGATTCCTACAGACGAGCTCACCCTCAACCCGAATCTTGAACAAAATCCTGGTTGGACCAAATAATCCCGCATATCATGAACAAGTGCATAAATGTGATTTTTATTGTCTTGACTCTTGTGTCGTTCCCTCTCGTTGTCTCTTCCTGCGGTGGAGACAAAGGGACTCCTGACGATCCGTCCAAGAACCCATGGGAATGGAACAAAGGGGACGAAGGGAATAAGGATGAGGAATCCGACGGCAAGACATATTACCAGAAGGTATCCGGTAGTTTCAGGATAATGTCTTATAACATAGGCAGTTTTGGAAAGTACATGACATCAGTGACCGACAATGTCAAGATGGTGGCGGCTATGATAAAGGAAGTCGGCGCTGACGCGGTCACTCTCAACGAGCTGGATAGTGTCAACACCAGACATAACGTCAACGAGGTGGCTCTGCTGGCGGAAAACCTCGGAGGATGGCAATGGCATTTCGGCCGGGCGATAGAGTACCGGAACGGAGCCTACGGGAACGGATGTGTCGTCCCGAAGGGAGTGAATGTTGTGGACCGGTACACAGTCGCGCTTCCGAAAGAAAGCGGTGCCGAGCAGAGAAGCATAGCTGTCATCGAGACTGATGAATATGTCCTCGGAGCGGCTCATCTGGACCATACCTCCTCTGCCGCACAGCTGGCTCAAGTGGCCGCGGTGAACGCTTGGGCTCAAAAGCGCTACTCCCGGTCATCCAAACCTGTCTTCTTCTGCGGGGACATGAACGCCACCCCGGAGTCAGAGACAATCAAGACACTCGGGGAGACTTGGAATATGCTGTCTTCCACAGAAAACACATTTCCCTCCAGAGTGTCCACATCTTGTATAGACTACATATTCCATTACAAGAATTCCGCTTCCGTCAAGCTGGTTGGCGCGCACACGATGACCAGATTCCACAAAGGCGATGTGACAATGGCTTCAGACCATTTGCCGATTTATGTTGATGTGCAGTTTTAAAAGATGATATTCAATGAAAACAAAGAAAATAATATTTGCGGCTCTGCTGGTCTCTGTCTTCGCCGCCTCCTGCAGTGAGGAATATGACTACGAGAAGAAGGAACGGATTTCCACCCCGGCCGAGATTTCGCTCAATGTCCTGAATCTTGAAGATACAGTGGCTTTGATGTCTCCGAAGACTAAATCCTACACGATTAATGTGACTGCGTCCGCCATAGCCGACGAGATGCTGTCCCTCACAGTGGCGGCTGATCCTTCCCGTGTCGCCGCCTTCAACAAGGCTCACGGAACTTCCCTTGACGCTGTTCCGGGAGATGCTTTCGAACTTTCCTCCAGCACGCTTATGCTCCCTCGCTACAACAAGGTCTCAACCACGATGCAGCTTACTCTGAAGAGCTCTGCCATGCCAGAGGATGGAACTTTGAGGGTGTTGGCACTCTCCATCACCAAGATAGAGGGAAAGGACAACATAAATATGTCGGCTTCTGACAGTACTGTGTTCATTCTTTTCCGACGCAAGGCTCTTCCGGCTTCAGGATTCGAACTGGGTGCCGGAACGGAGTCGGATCCGTACATTATCCGCAACCAGCTGGAGTTGATAAGCATGGTCAAGGGAATGAAGAGCGGGAAGACTTATTTCAAGATGGATGCCGACGTGGATATGTCTGATTATGAGGATTGGATACCTTTGAATGCTGTGGCTCCTTATGACATGACTGTTGACTTCGACGGATGTGGCCACACGATCACAGGATTCAATTGCTCCGCTTCGTCTTACCCAAGTATGTTCGGAGTGCTTGCGGGATCATTCCGCAACGTGACATTTGACAGACCTGTCATCACCGTCGGCAGTTCAAGCGCCGGCCTTCTTGGAGCTCAGTGTGGTACAGCTGAAGTGCCGACAGAGATCAAGAACGTCACGGTCAATAATCTGACCATCAACATGAATGGAACCACGGAAGGTGTCGGTGGCCTTGCCGGACGGGCGGTGGCAACATCATTCACAGACATTACCCTCTCTGCAGACATCGTGGATGCGGACAGTGATGGGAAAGTGCCTAATTCTGTGGGTGGCATAGTCGGTATGGCTTCAGATGTCCCGTCTTCATTCACGAATGTCCATACATCTGGTTCCATCACCGGTGCCAGACGCACCGCCGGGCTTGTCGCCTACATTGTCAAAGGAAATGACAAAGTTACAATAAATAACTCATCTTCGGCGATGAATATCAATGCTTTCGGCCAGGATGCAGGAGGGCTGATAGGTCTTGCGGATGGTGAGTATGTCATTGTCAGCGGCAGCCACTCTTCAGGAGAAGTCGTCAACAGCGGACATTATGCCGGTGGCTTGATAGGAGGTTTGGCCGGCCATTCCACAATCCGCAGGTGCTATGTCACAGGCAATGTTCTCGCAAAGGGTGGAAATCACATCGGAGGTTTGATCGGCAACGCCACGAGAACAGACGGCGGCACAACGATAGAGGACTGCTATGTCACCGGAAATGTAACGCTGACCGCTTCCAACGGAAGAATCGCTGGTGGTTTGGTCGGGGGTATAGAAAACAAACCTGACGTGACCATCCGCAGATGCTATGCCTCGGGAGATGTATCATCAAACGCTTCCGTGGTCGGTGGACTGGTCGGTTTTGCAAAGTCCTCAAAACTGACAGATGACAACAATTTCAAGATGGAAAACTGCATCGCATGGAACAAGACTCTGACAAACAAGATCGGCAAGACATGGAGCTCCGGTGGAATCATAGCCGTGTCCAACATCGTGAACACACTGACTGGCAATTATCGCCGCCCGGATATGGTTCTGAACGACACAGACGGGAAGACGCTTTTTGACTGCGCTGACGCTTCGCCTAGTGCTCCTCTCCCTTATGTGGATTCCAAGTCATATTACTATCCGTATCACGGCATCGCCGCTCCGGCAGGATCCACAATTACCTCTGTGGCCAAATCAATCGGCTGGCCGGAGGATGTCTGGGATTTGTCTGGCGCTGAACCGAAGTTGAAGTAATATATTCATAAAGGCTATGAAACGATTGTTGATGACTTTTCTGATGACTGTTTTCGTCATCGCTCCTTCGTGCGGAGGAGGCGGGGATTCCAATGAGGATCCGGACAATCCGTATGAATGGGGTAAAGGTGGCGGCAAGGATGAGCCGGGAGAGGAGGGAAAGACGTTCTATCCCAAGACGGAAGGATCTTTCAGAATAATGACCTACAATGTGGGCGCGTTCTGCAAGTACATCTCCGTCATGAACCAGAACATCGACCTTGTCGCAAAGATCATCAAGGAGGTTGACGCTGATGCTGTCGGGCTGAATGAGCTCGACAGCATGAACACCCGTCATAATGTCAATCAGGTCGCCATCCTTGCACAGACGCTTGGAGACTGGCAATGGCATTTCGGGAAAGGGATCGACTATCGTGGAGGATCTTATGGCAATGGTGTCGTCGTGCCTAAAGGAGTGGCCATCGTGGACAAGTACACGGTGCCACTCCCTAACACGACAGATTACGAGTCCAGAAGCATCGCTGTCGTGGAGACAGACAAGTATGTGATAGCGGCCTCTCATCTGGATCATTCCTCAGAGGAATATATCCAAAGCCAGATTTTGGCCGTGAACGCTTGGGCACAGTCCAAGTACCTTAATTACGGCAAACCAGTCTTTTATCTCGGAGACATGAACTCTGTTCCGTCATCCGCCGCGATAAAGTCTCTTGAGACCTGCTGGGATGTCATTTCAAGCAAGGAGAACACGGCCGGAGGCACTGCCCCCGCCACGACTTGCATAGACTACATATTCCATTACAAGAATTCCGCTTCCGTGAAGGTTCTCGGAAGCCATACTATAAGCAAGACATACTGTGGGGATGTCTCCAAGGCCTCCGATCATCTTCCAGTGTATGTGGATGTCATATTAAATTAATCATTAGGTCGTCATGAAGAGTATTAATTCTGTTTTATTTGCAGTGATCTGTTCCATTCTCATGTCAGGATGCGGACAGAATGGGGGAAAACAAGCCCGTCCGTCATACAGTGAGACATACACCAAGGATGCTGGGGTGATCCGTTTGGTCCAGTACAATGTAGGAGCTTTTTCCAAAGAGATAGACAACAGCATTCCTATGATCGCGGCGATGATGAAAGAAATCGGAGCCGATGTCGTGTCAGTCAATGAGGTGGACAGCTGCAACACCCGGCACACAAATTATCAGCTTGCTGATTTCGCGGATGAGATGGGAGGATGGAACTATCGTTTCAGCCGTGCCATGCCTTACCGTGGGGGCACCTACGGCATAGGAGTGACTGTGCCGGACGAGATTCTTGGCAGTTTCACCATCAACCTTCCTCAAGGAGATGGCTCCGAGCCAAGGGCCTGCTGTGTTGTGGAGACAAAAGAATATGTTTTTGCGTCCACCCATCTTGATTACCGTTCCGAACCTGCGATGTTGGAGCAGGCTGCGCTGATCAACAGGGTTATGAAGGAAAAATATGGTTCTGCCAGAAAGCCGGTCTTTCTCTCGGGGGACATGAATTCGACTCCGGAGAGTGCTGTGTTGACGGAACTGTCCAAGGAATGGGACGTGCTTTCCTGCACCAATCCTACGATCTCGGCCAAGAACCCTCGTAAATGCATTGATTTCATCCTTGCGCTGAAGAATGGAGCCAAGTACGAGGTTAAGGGATCTGAGGTGATGACTGAATTCAAGGACGGTGATGTGGTGGTTGCTTCAGACCATCTACCGGTGTATGTTGATGTGGTGTTGAAGTGATGGGAGGTCTTCAGCGATTGTCTTCAGCCCCTCTTTGGGGGTCAAAAGAAAGTCTTGACAATTTTTTGATGAAATCAGGAGGGTGGGAATATTATAAGATAAAATGATGTAAATTTGCATATAGGAAATATTAAATCACAATAACACTATGGGTGAATCCAGAAGAAATTTTTTGAAGAAATCGGCGGCGGGGCTGGCATTGTTCACGATTCTGCCACGTAACGTGTTTGGCGCAATGGGCGGAGACAAAAAGTATGTGGCTCCAAGCGACCAGCTGACACGAGGGATCATCGGAACCGGTGGAATCGGAATGAGTGGTTTGCATTTCGCGAGTGACGAGCGTTGCCGTTTGGTATCAGTCTGTGATGTGGACAAGAAGCATCTTGACAATGCCTTGAAGAAAGGCGTGGAGAAGTTCGGCACCAAGCTTCAGGCCTACACGGATTGGAGAGATCTTGTTCACGATCCAAACGTGGACATCGTTCACATCGCCACACCGTCTCATTGGCACGGTATCATGGCCGTGGAGGCTTGCAGGGCCGGCAAGGACATCTTCTGCGAGAAACCAATGACAAGGACGATAGGAGAGGGACAGAAAGTGGTTGAGGCCGTGAACAAGTACGGTAGGATCTTCCGACTGGACACCTGGTTCCGTTTCAAGGACACGTTCTACGGACTTGGGACGACAGTCGAGCCGTTGAAGAAACTTGTCCAGAGCGGACTTCTTGGATGGCCTTTGACCGTCAGAATCTCCGGAGCCACTGGATTTACATGGAAATTCTATTGGACTGGCAAGGAAAACCTTGTGCCTCAGCCTGTTCCGGCTGAGCTGGACTACGACATGTGGCTTGGACCGGCTCCGTACAAGCCTTACAATCCGCATCGTGTGCACCAGACATTCCGCGGCTACTGGGACTACGAGTCCGGCGGTCTCGGGGATATGGGACAGCACTACATAGATCCTGTGCAGTACATCCTCGGCAAGGACGACACCTTCCCTGTCAAGGTCGAGGTGGACGCTCCCCAGCAGCATCCTGACGCTGTGGGAATATGGCGGAGCATCACCTACACCTACGCTGACGGCTGCAAGATCATCCTTGAAGGCGAAGGCTTCGAGAGCAAGGGCAAGGTGCCTTACATTGAGGGCCCTAACGGCAAGGTTTACAAAGGATTCGAGTGCACGATCCCTAACGTGATGGATGTCATCAACTCGCTTCCTGATCCGGAGCCTCGTCACACCGACTTCCTTGAGTGCGTGAGAACCCGCCAGAAATTCGCTCTGGCCGAGGACAACGGCCACCACAGCTGCACGATTGTCAACATCGGAGCATGTGCCCTGCGTCTTGGAAGAACGCTGAACTTCGATCCGGACAAGCAGCTCTTCATTGACGATGATGCTGCCAACCAGCTCATCAACCAACCTATGCGTGCCCCTTGGGGTTCAATGATCCTTTAATATGTTCCTGAATATGAAGAAATTAATCTCATCCATACTATTCCTTGCCGCTACTCTTACCTTGGGTGCCCAGGATGCAAGGCAAAGAACCGTTGAAACCGTTGTGGCTGACGTTCTTGCGGCAATGCCGGCGAACAATTCATCGGAACTCAACGCTCAGATGTCAGACCTTGCAGCCGCTGCTCCTTCTTCAGTGGTGGAAACCGCCAAGATGCTTAAACCTGCAGCGGAAGACGTGCGAAACAATCTTTATGAATATGCCCTCACAGGTCTCGCGAATTATGCTTCGGCCAATCCTGCGTGTGTTGACAAGGTTCGCGATGGATTCTCACAGGCCATAAAAATCACCGACGACACCAACAACAAGGCTCTACTGCTGAACTTGCTCCGCCAGATCGCAAAACCTGCTGACGCTCAATTGTTCAAGGAATATGTAAACGATCCAGCTCTTGCCTCGACGGCCGTCGGCGCTCTCGTGGATATTCCCGGAACGGAGAATTTGATTCTTGATCTGGTGAAAGAAGGAACCGCTGACAGGAGACTGCTGGCGACCGCCGCCGCGGAGAAAGGAATCACCGCCGCCGAGCCTTATATTCAGAAATGGGTCATCCCGACAGCCCTGAATTCCACTAAGCACGACAACGCTTTCTTTTCCGCGCTCGCGGCCATCGGCTCCGAGTCATCCCTGAATATTCTTAAAGAAAACTCGACTCCTGATTATGCGGCTCTGGCAGTGAGACTTGCGGATGGTTCCAAGAGCAAGGCTGTCGCAAAGGCCGCCAAGGATCTGATGGCTTCCGAGGTCTCAGCCTACAAATCCGCCGGAGCTCTCGCACAGATGAAGAACGATCCTTCCAAGGCATTAAAGGTCGTAGCCTCCGCTTTGAAGAGCGAAGACATCAAGTACAGGAACTCTGTGATTGACAACGCCACTTCGATTCTTGGCGCGGGAAATCTGGTTCCGCTGTTCACCAAGAATTTCGCGAAGTTGTCTTCTCCGGTCAAGGTTGATCTTCTCAACTGGTTCGGGAACAACAAGATCTCATCTGTGTCTGACATCGTTCTTAACTCGTTCTCTGAAGGTGATGACGTGGCTTCAGCCGCCATTGCCGCCGCAGGGAAGATTGGTGGCGACAAGGCTGCCAAGGCTCTTGTCGGACAACTCGGCGGGCAGAACAATGCCGCTGCTTTCACTGC
>DCMG01000125.1:0-10641 GCA_002321335.1 Bacteroidales bacterium UBA1628
GCGTGAATCGGGGTCAAGTAGTCCTCACGGAATGCCTTCATCAGGTTGTTTCTTGTCAGGAACTCGTTGGCGGAGAACACTCCGTTGAGGTTCTCGCCAGGAATGCCCATGAACTTAGGTAAACCTGCTCCTGTGCCTACAAACACGGCCTTGAAGCCTTCCTTGTCCATCAGCTGGTCTATAGTGACCGTACGGCCGACAATGACATCGGTCTCGATCTTGACACCAAGGGCTTTGACAGAGTCAATCTCGCGCTTGAGGACAGTGTCTTTTGGAAGCCTGAACTCCGGGATACCATATTCAAGGACACCGCCGGCTTTGTGAAGGGCCTCGAAGATGGTGACGTCGTAGCCTTTCTTGGCGAGGTCTGAGGCGCAAGCCAGGCCGGCAGGACCGGAACCGATGATGGCTACCTTGGTGCCACCGGTCCCTTCGACAGGCTCAGCAGTCGAGCCGGTCACTGAGCTTGTCGAAGTGCCGGTGCAATTCTCCGCCGAGTGGTCCGCCACAAACCTTTCCAGCTTGCCGATGGCCACAGGCTCACCCTTGACTCCGAGGACACAGCTGCCCTCACACTGGCTCTCCTGCGGGCATACACGTCCACATACAGCAGGAAGCGAGGAGTCCTCAGCTATGATCTCGGCGGCGCCACCGATGTCTCCGACCGCGACCTTTGCGATGAAATCCGGAATCTTCACGCTGACCGGGCATGCCTGGACGCAGCGTGGATTCTTGCAGTGAAGACATCTGGAAGCCTCTGTCGTGGCCTCCTCAAGGTTGTAGCCGTAGCAGACCTCTTCAAAATTATGCGCGCGTACCTTTGGATCCTGCTCACGGACCGGTACTCTTGGTATTCTCTGTGCCATTATATTCCCATTTTAGATTTTTCCTCGGCCTCCTCGGCCTTGTACTGCCCAAGGCGTCTCATAGCCTCATCGAAATCAACATCGTAGCCGTTGAACTCCGGCCCGTCCACGCAGGCGAACTTCGTCTTTCCGGCCACTGTCACGCGGCATGCCCCGCACATTCCGGTTCCGTCCACCATCAGCATGTTGAGGCTCACGTCTTCAGGAATGCCGAGCTTCTTGCAGGTGAGTGTGCAGAACTTCATCATGATCATCGGACCGATGGACACGGCCTGGGTATATTCCTTACCCTCGCCGACCAGTTTCTCAAGCAGCCCTGTCACCATTCCGTGGAATCCTTCCGAGCCGTCGTCGGTGCAAAGATAGAGGTTGTCACATGCGGAGGCCAGTTCCTCTTTGTAGATCAGCAGGTCCTTGGTCTTCGCTCCGATGATGACATCGACTGCGATGCCTCTCTCGTGCAGCCACTTCGCTTGCGGATAGACAGGGGCGGTGCCGACACCGCCGGCGATGAATATGTACCTTTGTCCCTTCAGATCTTCATCCGTCTTGCCAACGAAAGCGGAAGGGTTACCCAAAGGCCCCACAACATCGCTGAAGAACTCGCCCTCGGCCTTGGAGATGATCGCGGCGGAAGACGCTCCGATGAGTTGGGTGACGATTGTCACCGTGCCGGTCTCTCTGTTGTAGTCACTGATGGTAAGGGGTATCCGTTCGCCCTTTTCGTCAGAGCGGACAATCAGGAACTGCCCCGGCTTCGCGGCCTCGGCAATTCTCGGAGCCGACACCACCATCTTGCAGATGTTCGGAGTCAGCATCACTCTTTCAAGAATCTTGAACATAAACTTTCAAAATAGCGTTATAAATCAAAATAGAGTTATAATTATGTGGTCGGCAAATGTAGGAATTAAAGTCGATATTCCCAATTATTCCCGAATTTATGGTCTGAATCTATGAATATTTTTGCTCTAACATATTTGTTATGCCTTAAAACATTTTTGTTGTATTAATTGAATATTAACATATAAAATGATTATGATTCAATCCAGTAATATAACCGTTTAATAATACTTACAGGCAAGAGTCGCTTTTATCACGAATGTGTCCTAAAACATCTAGGAATAATGAAAGTTTTTGCCTACTTTTGTCACTATGGGATTCAGAACAGATGTTACAATTCTGCCCTGACTTCGTTATATTCATATAATGCCACTTTTATGAAGAAGATTATCGCCACACTGCTTTTTGTGACCGTAGTTTCTTTTGGATTCAGACTTGACGCTCAGATAGCCATCTATGAGGATATGTTCGGACGCACCTCATTCAAGGTGACAGCGCAGGTTCTTGACTCTCTCTCCAAAGAACCGATCGCCTTCGCTTCAGCGTACCTCAGGCATCCCAAGGATACGGTCATCACCAGTTTTGCCCTGACGGACACGTTGGGCAAGGCGACATTGAAGGACGTGGCGAAAGGCGAGCACCTGCTTTGCATTGAATTTCTCGGCTATAAGCCTGTCTATAAAAGAATATATGTCCGCTCTGGAAATTATGACGCCAAGGTCATCCTTATGCAGCCTGACGACAAGGTGCTGAAGGCGGCGTCTGTCTCCGCGGTCGGCACTCCGATGGAAATGAAAGGGGACACACTCATCTATAACGCTTCTTCTTTCAGGGTGATGTCCAATGACAACCTTGCGGATCTGCTCAAGAAGATGCCTGGTGTGGAGGTCAGCGAGGATGGAACGGTCAAGGTCAACGGCAAAGAGGTAAGCAAAATTACGGTCGGAGGGAGGACATTCTTCCTTGGCGACAACAAGGCCACTCTCGACAACCTTCCGGCCAAGATCGTGGACAAGGTGAAGGTCATTGACAAGGAATCGGAATCCGCAGAGTTCACAGGTATCAAAGGTGAAAAGGAGAAGGTGATGGATGTCGAGTTGAAGGAGGAATATAAGAGCGGATGGTTCGGCAACGCGAAACTGTCCGGAGGAACGACCGCTTCCGGCAAGGATGACAACGGCTTCAAGGAGAGGAAGGATCTGCTGTTCAGCGGCTCGGCCATGGTCTCGGCCTACGGAGAGAAGAATCAGCTCACATCCATCGCGAGCGGGTATAATTTTATGGCTCCGGGATCCGGGATATTTGTTATGTATGATGGCAATGAGAGTGAGACTCCATCGTTGCCGTACAATGGAATGCACAAGAGATGGCAGGTGGGAACGAATCTCAACTCTGATGCCATAAAAGGCTTCACCACAGATGCCTCCGTTGTTTATTCGTCTGAAAATGTCGACAAACATTCGAGGACTGACCGGACATCGTTCAAAGAGGAAGGAGACCTCTTCGACACCTCTGACGAGGTCGAGAACGGCAATCTGGACAAGTTCAGTGTACGTGCCGAGTTCCGAAAGAAAAACAGGAAGAAGACATCCCTTTACTTTAATCCGTATTTCTTGTGGTATGACTACAACTCCACGTTGACGGGAAACTCCAGGTCACTTGTCGGTGAGGTTGAGAAAAACCGTTCGGACTCATATTCATTCACAAAAAAAAGTGGCGTGACTACCGGTGGTGACCTTTCTGCTGGAATCAAGAAACTGGGAAAGGACAGACGTGCCGTGACCCTCGATATGGATTACACCCTGAGTTACAATGACGGAAATTCAATCGAGAACTCCACTACCTTCTTCACCGCAATCAAAGATGAGGATATTCGTAACTTGAGGTATGACAGGAATGGAAACTATAGTGACATCAACGCTTCCATAAGCTATGTGGAGCCTTTCGGCAAGAATTGGGCTGTTTCCGCCAAAGTGGCTTCCCGCTACAGCGTCAGAAAATCCACAAGTGACGCCACGAACATCGATGACGGATCCGCCAACGACTACTATTCCTCAGTGTCTGACAACTATTATTTTTCCAATGAAGGACAATTGCTTGCCCAGTACAACAAGGGAAAGACCAACCTGCAGTTCGGAGGCCAGGCGAGGATTTACCAGAACGAGAATTATGCCCGTTCATTCGGACTGGACACAAAGACCGGAGTTGACGAGTGGCAGACAACGTTTTCGCCTTTTGTGAATGTGAGGTATTCCGACAAGAACAACAATGTGTTCTTCCGTTTGAACAGCAGAACCACCAGACCTTCCGCCGCCAGCATTGTTCCGACATTCAACATCATCAATCCGACCAGAATAACGGCAGGAAACATCTATCTCAAGCCTGTCACACGTGAATCTGCCACGGCTTCCTATAGAGGCACGTGGGGAAAAGTCAGGTTCAACGGATGGATCTTCGGAGACTATTATTCCAACTCTCAGGTGTCCGCCATCTGGTTTGACGATAACAACATAAGGTATTCAATTCCAGTGAACACAAAGAATCCGGGATACAGTGTGAGCTCGGACTTCAATATGATTGCTCCTTTGACCAAGGATGGAAAGTTGAGACTCAGTCTTGCCGGAAGTTTTAATGCGGTGAGGACCATCAGCTATCAAAGCAAGGGAACCCTTAACTGGATAAATCCGGATTCCTTTGACTATACGGACTTCATGGCCGAATTTTGGGGTGATGCCTCAGGAGACAAGTTTTATTCGGGTTCTAGTGGCTTCCAGGAGAGTTCCACTATGACCTATAGATGGGATTTGTCCACGGGACTTTCTCTTAACCTTGAACGGTTCTCCCTTGACCTCACTCCAAGAATAACAAACTCAAGGTCAACGTATTCCCTTGACTCAAAGGCGAACACAAACAATTGGAACACAGATTTCTACATCGTCCCGTCATACACGTCGCCTCATGAGTTTGAGTTCTCGTCCCGGTTCTCGTATCGTATCCGCAGAGGCTACGGGGCCGGTTACAATGATGATTACATCAAATGGGATCTGAGTGTCGGGAAAAACATCAAGGCCTTCAACATCACCCTAAGCGCGCAGGACATCTTTGACAGTGCGAGATCATTCTGGCATACCGTATCAGATGATTATGTCCAGGACTCCTACACGAATGTTCTCGGTCGTGTCATTGTCCTTTCCTTCACATGGAATTTCGGCAAGATGGACGCCTCCAAGAGCAGTGCCGCGCAGGATGCTATGTGGAATATGGCTTACTAAAGCGACACATTCAGCAACATCAAAGCTTAAAGCAGATGTCCGAGGAAGCGTGCCTTGTCGGAATCTGACATGCCACGCCTTAGGGCATATTCATCAATCGCTTTCTGGCTGACGCGGCGGATTTCCGGGTACGAGGCGTCAGGATGAATGAATATGAGTCCGCAGACGCTGGCGTCAGGAATCATCGCGCAACTGTCCAGCAGCGTGATCCCAAGCCTCTCTGATTCAGGGAGAAGCCTGAGAATATCCCGCTTCAGCGTGTGGTCCGGGCAACTTGAATATCCCGCCGCCGGCTTGATGACCTTCGCATCCTCAAATCCTTGAGGCAATGACTTATGAATATGCCCGCTCAGCCATTCGGAAGCCGCTTCTGCAAGAGTCAGCCGCACCGCCCGTGCCAGCATCGGCCCGTAATCCGTGCTACAGGCAGGGCAGTCACAGCTTTCCGGATGAGATTCAGTGTGCACGCTGAGGGCAAACATCCCCATAGGGGAGTCGAATCCATATTCCTTGGGCGGGACGAAATCGGCCAGAGACCGTCCACCTTCCTGCCTAAACATAGGCAGACGATAATCCTGTGACACAATGTCGTCACCTTCGCTGTGGCAAGCGTCAAACCTTGCGGAAATCGTTATTGTGCATGCATTTTCTCTCTTTAACCTATCAATCTCTTCAAGTGCGTCGCCACGCAGTTTCCTAAGTTCCTCGTGACCTGTTCCGGCCTTGATCCCCCAAATCGCAGCGAAAAGGTTCCAGTCAAAGAACGGCAGCGCTTCGTCAATGCCCAACACTCTGGCCACGATGTTCTTCAGCGGCTCTCCCTTGATGAAACTTGAGGCTGGGAACGGCTCATGCGTCGTGTGTCCGGTTTTCTTTTGCGAGGACTGGGCATAGAGTTCCCTGAGATGCTCCTGTTTCTGATGCTCTGTCGCTTCAGTGCCCTCTCTGTCAGCGATTAACTGATTGGCGAGCACAGCACTCGCGGATGCGTCCTGGGCATAGTACACATGCTCGTAAAGTGGGGCAAGCTTCACAGCTGTGTGGAGTGCCGAGGCCGCAGCTCCGCCCACAAGCAGGGGAGTAGTCAGCCCTCTGGCCGTCATCTCCTTGCAGATCTCTTCCATCTGGTAAAGCGAAGGAGTGATCAGTCCGCTGACCCCGATCAGATCCGCTGAGGTTTCCGCGGCTTTCTCAAGGATGGTCTCCTTAGGCACCATCACTCCGAGGTCAATGACCTCGAACCCGTTGCAGTTCAACACAATCCCGGTGATGTTCTTCCCGATGTCATGCACATCTCCCTTGACGGTAGCGAACACTATCCGAGGTTTTTTCCTCTCTGATTCTCCAGCCCATTCCTCAATGTACGGTTGCAGCAAAGCAACCGCATTCTTCATTGTCTTGGCCGACTTCACCACCTGAGGCAGGAACATCTTTCCCGCCCCGAACAGTTCCCCGACTCTCGCCATTCCGCTCATCAGAGGTCCGTCAATGATCTGCACCGGTTTCTCGTACTTTGCTAGGCACTCGTTGATGTCCCTATCCAGTCCAGTAGAGTCCCCTTTGACCAACGCCCTGATCAGCCTTTCCTCCACCGTCGCTTCGGCAGGCTCAGCTACCGAAGGATGTCCACCTTGTCCGGTCGCTGAGCTTGTCGAAGCGCCCGGACCACCACCAACACCCGACTTGCCATCAGCGGTAGAAATCTTACTGAAACCTGTCCCTGTCAGTGCGCGCCCCGGTAGGGTGGTGCTGCCCTTTACCCGGATAGGGCGCGAAGCGTAGGCAGCGTCCACCCTATCGGGGCGCTGCCTGACCTCAGCCAAATCCTTTTCCAACAAAATCCGCGAAGCCTTCTCAATCAGCCTCTCCGTAGCCTCAGCGTCCGTGTCCAGTATCACATCCTCCACACACCGAAGCAACTCCGGCTCAATCTCGTCATAAACCCTCAGCATCCCCGGATTCACAATCCCCATGTCAAGCCCAGCTGAAATCGCATGGTAAAGAAACACCGAATGCATCGCCTCCCTCACCTCATTGTTCCCCCTGAACGAGAACGAAAGATTCGAAACACCACCCGAAGTCCGACACCCAGGCAGATTGTTCTTTATCCATCTCACAGCCTCTATGAAATCGATCCCGTACCTAGAATGCTCCGGAATCCCCGTTCCCACAGGCAACACATTAACATCGAATATTATGTCACACGCCCGGACCCCGACCTTTTCAGTCAGCAATGAATATGCACGGCGGCAAATCTCCACCTTCCTGTCGTAAGTTGTGGCCTGCCCCTCCTCATCGAAAGCTATCACAATGATTGCGGCACCCAACGCCTTGATCTCGCGAGCCTTCTCAATGAAAACTTCCTCTCCTTCTTTAAGTGAAATGGAATTAACAATGCATTTACCTTGAGCGTTCTTAAGCCCTGTCACCAACGTCTCCCAATGCGAAGAGTCGATCATTATCGCAGCCTTGGCCACAGCCGGATCATTGGACACGTACCTAAGGAACTTCTCCATCTCAAGGCGGGAATCCAGCATCGCGTCATCCATGTTGATGTCGATGATGCCCGCCCCGTTCTCAATCTGCTGAGCCGCGATCTGGAGCCCCGTCTCGTAATCCCCAGCGGCTATCAGTTTGGCGAAC
The DNA here is from genome assembly GCA_002321335.1 of Bacteroidales bacterium UBA1628. Taxonomy (GTDB): domain Bacteria; phylum Bacteroidota; class Bacteroidia; order Bacteroidales; family UBA932; genus Cryptobacteroides. The sequence continues at coordinate 7,622 of DCMG01000125.1, forward strand.
TTGCGCGACCCCGCCACATTGGTCCTCTCCCCGACATTCGTGAAGTTGTTCCTCCTGTCAACGGACACACTTTCCAATCCGCTGACATAAAGAATATTATCCTGTTCCGGAATCGTTCTTGGGGATATTCCTTCGACAGCTTCCGCCATCGCCTTGATGTGCTCCGGAGTCGTTCCGCAGCATCCTCCCACTATATTCACAGAACCGGCCAACGCCATTTTCCGCACAGACTCGGCCATCTGGGAAGGAGTCTCGTCATATTCACCCATCTCGTTAGGCAGTCCTGCGTTAGGGTAGCAGCTGACAGCGCAGGTGGCAAAGGAGGCGACCTCTGCAATCAACGGAATCATCTCCTCCGCTCCGAGCGAGCAGTTGAGCCCGAAAGAGAGTGGACTGCAGTGCTGGATGGAGCGAAAGAACGCTTCCATCGTCTGCCCGGTAAGCGTGCGCCCGCTCCTGTCACTCATTGAGGCTGAGACCATTATCGGAATATCCTTGGCTTCGGGAATATGTCCGAGCGCGTACAGTGCCGCCTTTGTGTTCAAAGCGTCAAAGCATGTCTCGAACAGCAGCAGATCCACGCCACCACGAACCAACCCTCTGAGCTGAACCTCAAAAGCCTCCGACATCTCATCGAATGAATATGGCCGGAATACCGGATCGCCTATGTCCTGTGCCAAGGACAGAGACTTGCTTGTCGGCCCGACACTGCCGGCCACCCAAACCTTGCGAGGTGCTTCATCGGCAACCTTGCGTGCAATCCGCGCAGCGGCCTCGGCTATCTGTCCGGCTTTCTCGGAGAGACCATATTCAGATTGCGAAATGCTGTTGGCACTGAAAGAGTTGGTGGTGATTATGTCAGCTCCGGCTTTAATATATTCATTGTGAATCTCACCGATGATTTCCGGATCGCTCAGGTTGAATGACTCGCTGTTGCCCTGAAGCCCTTTGCGCTGAAGCATTGTGCCCATCGCTCCATCGAGGATGAGGATTCGTCTGGAAAGTTCGGTCCTTATGTCGTGCATGTTGTCGCTATATTCGTTGATGGTTCAGAAACATTCCCTGAGGATTCCGATGATGTTGGCGGACTTGCCCATCGTGTAGAAGTGAACCCCCGGAACTCCGTGTGCCAGAAGATCTTTGCATTGAGCCATCGCCCATTCCTGACCTATCTGATAGACGGATTCCTTGTCCTCCTCGTGGGCCGCTATCTCACTTGTCAGCTCGAATGGGATGTCAATAGAGAAAGACTCCGGAAGCAGTTTCACTTGTTTAGGCGTTGATATAGGTTTCAGTCCAGGGATGATTGGGACGGAGATTCCCGCCTTCCTGCATCTGTCCACAAAGTCGTAGAAGACCTTGTTGTCGAAAAACATCTGGGTTGTGATGTAGTTCGCTCCGGCATCGACCTTGCGCTTGAGGTTCGCGATGTCCTCGTCCATATTGGCGGCCTCGAAATGCTTCTCAGGGTAGCCTCCGACTCCGATTCTGAAGAAGCCCTCACAGCCGTTCTCTTTCTCGAAACATCTGATGGCCTCCACGAGTTCGTTGGCGTGGTTGTAGCCGCCAGGGACAGGGGAGAACCGTTTCTCTCCGGTAAGACAGTCTCCGCGCAGGGCCAGGACATTGGAAATGCCCATGAACTTGAAGTCCTGAAGTTGGAATTCGATCTGCTCGGCGGTTAATCCTCCGCAAATCAGATGTGGAACAACATCGACCTTGAACTCGGACTGTATGGCTCCGCAGACAGCCGTCTCGCTGACGCGGCGGCGCACGAGGCGCTTCCTGTAGCTTCCGTCCGGCTGCTCATCGTACATGATTTCGTCCCGGTGGCAGGTCACGTTTATGTACTTGGGAGTGAACTCGATGAACGGCCTGATGTCGTCAAGGAGTTCGTCCTTTGTCATCCCTTTAAGGGGCGGGACTATCTCAAGAGAGGGGTATTGCTTCATTGTCATCGTTCGTTTTGTTTGTCTTTTCTGTTCAGCGACTTTATCTCTACCACTGTCAACACGTCTTCGCTGACCTTGAACCTGACATCCATGTCATTGAATATCATTCCGTAGACTTTGTCCGGGTCGTTTTGGTATCGTGGTCTCGGATCTTGTGCCAGCACCTCCCTCAGGGCTTGGACATCAGCTTTGGCCCAACCTTGGACGGTCACTTCGGCAGGGTCGAACACAACCATCAGCGGCTTCCATTCCTTGTCATCTACAAATCCGGAAGAGGCATCCGGATGACTGTCCGCGTAAGTAACATAAGGCTTGATGTCGTAGATCGGAGTTCCGTCCATCAGATCCGCTCCAAGAACATTGATCACCGGCCCGACCGTTTTCCCGTCCGGATCCTTGGCGTCATATTCAATGGATTCAATTCTGACTGATGACAACCCCAGCCCGTTCGGCCTGAAAGGGGAGCGACTTGCAAATACTCCGATCCGCTCGTTGCCTCCCAGCCTTGGTGGCCTGACCGTCGCCTGGAATGGGGTCTCCGGTCGCTGAGCCTTATTCCCAGAGAAGCCCCAGATGAGCCAGATGTAGTCAAACCCTTCCAGTCCGCGCACAGCGTCAGCACAGCGGAATCCAGGCTCGAACACAATCTTGCCCTTTAACTTAGGGACCAAACCGGCCTGCCTCGGAATCCCGAACTTGGTCTTGAACGGAGACCTGAACCGTGCCACCGGCTCAATGAACATAGCTGACCTGATTCCATTTGAGGGCATCCTCACTCTGCGGCTTGCGCTCATCGGCAGGGTGGCCGACAGCGATCAGGCACAGAACGGAATACTTTTCGGGAATATTCAGAATTTCCCGGACCTTTTGCTCCGCAGTCACTCCGGCATCCTTGCTCTCCCGCCCCCTTATGTGGCACCAGCAGGAACCAAGTCCAATATCCTCGGCCTGATACTGCATCGAGACAGCGGCAATGCTACCGTCCTCGATCCACATTTCCTGCTCCTGCGGCTCACCAAGCACAGCGATGACCACCGGAGCCCCGGCCAAAAACTGAGAACCGGCCGG
>DCMG01000125.1:10755-13634 GCA_002321335.1 Bacteroidales bacterium UBA1628
CCCTTGGCGGTCGGTGACATCAGCGCCGCCCTAAGGATTGTCCTGACATATTCATCACTCACAGGCTCGTCAGTGTAGGCTCTGTGGCTTCTGCGCGCCTGCGCAAGTTCCTTGAAAGAATTCATATTCATTTCCTCCTTTGATGCAAATTTACAATTATTATCCGTTACGATGAATATTCAAGGTCTGGACTTTTGGCTATTGTAATATTTTCACCGAAATCGCTATTGAATATATTTTCAAATGTTAAAACGTTTGATTTTTGTTAAAATAATCGTAAAAACCGCCTAATATGTTATAAAGTTTGATGATATTCTTGTTTCTGTTGAAAAAATGTAATAAATTTAGGGTCGTAATAAAGCCTTATCATCCGATGGATAACAAGACAAATTCATTAGAAGTCCCTCAAAAGGGAAACATTCTTATAATCAACACTGGGTCCACAACGACTAAGTTGGGCTATTTTTCCGATGGCGTCAGGGTCTTTGACACCAAGCTTGAGCACACCGCCGAGGATGTCGCCAAGTACCCGTCAGTAATGGACCAGGCGGACATGCGTCACCAGGCGATAAAGGATTTCATGGCTTCCAAAAGTATTCAGCTTGAGGATGTTGACATCGTGATGGCGCGTGGCGGTCTCATCGTTCCGGTCATAACGGGAGTCTATAATGTGAACCAGGACATGCGTGATGTCCTGAAGAGTTGCCGTGACGGGAACCACGCCTGCAATCTGAGCGCTATTCTGGCAGATGATGTAGCCAAGGAGATCAACCAGATCAGAGAGGAAAAACATCTTACTCCACGGTTCGGAAAATGTGTGGCTTACATAGCCGACCCTCCGATGGCGGATGAAATGCTTCCGGAGTGCAGGATGGGTGGCATCCCGGAGTTTACCAGAAAGACCCTGTTCCATGCCCTTAATTCAAGGGCCATCGTCAGAAGGTATCTCCGCGAGCATGGCCACAAGACAAATGATGTCACTGTGATCGTGGCTCACATGGGCGGAGGCGCGACGATATCTCTGCATCGCAACGGAAAGGTCATCGACACCAATCATGGCCTTGGCGGAGACGGCCCTATCACTCCGGAGAGAGCAGGCTGCTGTCCTCCGTTCGAGCTTATCGACATGTGTTTCAGCGGAAAATACACCAAAGAGGAGATCCAGAAGAAACTGATCGGACGTGGAGGAGCGGTGGCTTATTTCGGCACCAACAGCATGCTGGACGTCGAGAACATGGCCAAAGACGGCAACGAACTTGCCCAGACCTTCCTCAAGGCATACGTTTTGAACATCTGCAAGTACATCGCCGCGATGGCAGCCACAGCTGACGGCAAGGTCGATGCCATCCTTCTGACAGGAGGCATCGCCCACAGTAAGATGCTTATGGATGCCATCAAGGCCAAAATCGGATTTATCGCTCCGGTTGAAGTGTTCCCGGGTGAAGACGAAATCAACAGCCTGGCGGAAAATGGTTACATGATCCTTTCCGGCCAGACAAAGATCCACACTTATAATAAGGACAGAATAATTGAGGATTAAAACAATAAAATGATGAAGAATATAGATTGGGGCAAGCTGTCTTTCAGCTATACCCAGACAAGGGCTTTGGCTTACAGCCGCTGCATCGACGGAAAATGGGAGACCCCTACCGTCACCGAGGATTTCAACATCTGCCTGAGCAGCTTTGCGGGAATATTCCATTACGCTCCTTCCTGCTTCGAGGGATTGAAGGCGTTCCGTGGCGTTGACGGCAAGATTAGGCTTTTCCGCCCGGACCGCAACGCCAAACGAATGGCTGACAGCGCTGAATATCTTGATATGCCTTATCCTTCAGAGGATATGTTCATCGATATGTGCATTCAGTGCGTGAAAGAGAACATTGAATATCTTCCTCCTTATGAAGCCAGCGGAGCGTCATTATACCTGCGTCCGGTACTGTTCGGCATCAACCCACAGCTCGGAATTCATTCCGCCAAGGATGTGATGTTCGCTGTGATGTGCTCGCCTGTGGGAACGTATTCGGGGGCGAAGAGTCTTACTCCTGGACCAGCGGTGATTTCCAGAAACTATGACCGTGCCGCGACATTCGGTTCCGGTTGCCATAAACTTGGAGGAAACTACGCGCAGTCGCTCCACGCCTATAATCTTGCCCACAGCACTGGTTACCGTGAACTGCTCTTCCTTGATTCGGCGACCAAGACCACTATCGAGGAGTTCGGTTCGTCCAACTTCTTCGCCATCAAGGGCAACACCTACGTGACTCCACGTTCCGGCAGCGTTTTGCCATCTATAACTAATATGAGTCTCCGTACTGTTGCCGCTGATATGGGGATGGACATAGAGGTCCGTCCGGTCAATGTCGAGGAACTGGCCGAGTTCGACGAGGTCAACTCGTGCGGGACAGCGGTCGTGATCACTCCGATCTGCTATGTGGACGACAAGCCTTTTCTTGAGTGTGAGGATGTTTCCCGCCGTTACAGGTTCCAGTCGGGAGATAAGTGCGGAACGATCAGCGAGAAACTCTACAACCACATCATCGGCATCCAGAAGGGACTTGAGGAGGACACTCACAACTGGTGCTTGTTCGTTGATTAGGCGATGCTTGAACTAACGGCGATAGAAAAGATTCTTGTGGAAGGCGGGACTGACGAAGCGATCCGTCTGCTTGAAGAATATATCACCTCCGCCCCTGTGCCTTCCGACCGCGCCTACTATCTTTTGGGCAACGCGCACAGAAAGAAAGGGGACTGGCAGATGGCCATCAACAACTATCTGGAGGCGATGGCGATCAATCCTGAAAGCCCTGCGGCGAACGCTTACGCGGCAGCGAACGAGATCCTCGATTTCTACAACAAGGATATGTACAATCAATAAACAT
>DCMG01000096.1:0-21111 GCA_002321335.1 Bacteroidales bacterium UBA1628
TGCCTCTGTACGGTGACGAACTCACTCCGGAAATCTCTCCTGTAGCAGCCGGCTTCAGCATGTTCTGCAAACTGGACAAGGACGAGTTCATCGGCAAGGAGGCCATTGCTGACCAGAAGGCCAACGGCACGAAAATGAAGCTCGTGGGCATCGAGCTCCAGGACAAGGCCATTCCTCGCGCTGGCTATCCGGTCGAGCTTGAGGACGGCACTGAGGTCGGAGTCGTGACCACCGGCTATCACAGCATATCCCTTGGCAAGAGCATCTGTTTCGCTCTCGTGAAGAGAGAGTACGGTGCGCTTGACGCTCCGCTTTCCGTGCGCATCCGCAAGAAGGTGTTCCCTGGAAAGGTTGTCAAGAAGAGATTCTATCAGACAAATTATAAAAAGTAAAGATTCCGCAGGCGTTTCAGCATGCAAAAAGGTTTGATAATATATTCATAAATAATAAATTCACTATGAGCAAAGTAATAGAAGGCCTCCGTTACAGCGAGGACCATGAGTGGGTAAAAGTTGAGGGCAACATCGCCGTCATCGGTATTTCTGATTTCGCCCAGAAGGAACTTGGCGACATCACCTACGCTGACCTCCCTGAGGTTGACGATGAGGTTGAGGCAGGCGAGGAGTTCGGTGCTTTGGAGAGCGTGAAGGCTTCCAGCGAGCTTCTTTCCCCTGTTTCCGGAAAGGTTGTCGAAGTCAATCCAGACCTTGAGGACGCACCTGAGAAGATCAACGAGGACGCTTACGAGGCTTGGATCATCAAGGTCGAGATGAGCGACCCTTCACAGGTTGACGCCCTGATGGACGCGGAGGCTTACAAGGCACACACCGAGAAGTAGTATGTCCGCATTCCCTTATTTCCCTCACACTGAAGATGATGTCCGCGCGATGTTGGATCGCGTAGGGGTGAAGTCTTTGGACGACCTCTATTCCGATGTCCCGAAGGATGTCATCTTCAAGGGTGAATATGACCTGCCGGAGGCAATGTCCGAGCAGGAGGTTCGGGACTTCTTCGAGTCTCTTGACAAGAAGGACGAGAAACTGAAGGTGTTCGTTGGCCAGGGTGCCTACGACCACTACACACCGTCCGTTGTTCCTTACATCACATCCCGCTCAGAGTTTCTGACGGCGTACACGCCTTATCAGGCCGAGATCTCTCAGGGTACCCTCAGGTACATATTCGAGTACCAGAGCATGATCTGCGCTCTGACCGGACTTGACATCAGCAATGCTTCGATGTACGATGGTCCGACCGCTGCTGCTGAGGCTGTGAGGATGGCACCGACCTGCACAAAGCGCAAGTCCCGTGTGCTTGTCTCCTCATCCCTGCTTCCGAATGTAATCAAGACTATCCAGACATATTCAGGTTACCACGGCACCGAGTTGACTCTCGTTCCATGCAAGGACGGCCAGACTTGTCTTGAAAGCGTCAAGGCTGAGCTCGCCAAGAACGATGTAGCCGGGGTCATAGTTCCTTCGATCAACCGCTACGGCATCATCGAGGACCTGACCGGCTTCGCGGAGGCTATCCACGATGAAGGCGGAATATTCATTGAATATTGTGACCCTTCCGCTCTCGCGGTGCTAAAGACTCCCGCTGAGTGGGGGGCTGACATAGCTGTCGGTGACGGCCAGAGCCTCGGCATCCCGATGAGTTTCAGCGGCCCTTATGTCGGCTTCATGGCCTGCAGAAAGGAATATGTCCGCAAACTTCCGGGAAGAATTGTCGGTGAGACCCGTGACACGGAGGGCCGTCGCTGCTTCTGCCTGACTCTTCAGGCCCGCGAGCAGCACATCCGCCGCGAGAAGGCCACTTCCAACATCTGTTCGAACGAAAGCTTGATGGCTCTCTATGTGACTGTCTATATGTCGCTTATGGGACCGAAGGGACTCAAGGAGGTCAATGACCGCTCTTATGCCGCCGCTCACTATCTCCACGATGAGTTGCTGAAGACCGGCAAGTTCGCTGAGGTCTTTGACAAACCGTTCCTCAAGGAGTTCGTGCTCAAGCCGCTGATGCCTGTCGAGAGGCTGCACATCAAGCTTCACGACGGTGGATTCTTCGCTGCCCTTGAGACAGAGGAAGGCTATGTAAGTTTCTGTGCGACTGAAAGAAGGACGAAAGCTGAGATCGACGCTCTCGTCGCGTTGGTGAAGGAGGCCTAAGGAATATGAAATATTACGATAAATTGATATTCGAACTCTCCAAAGAGGGGAGAGTCGGCTATTCCCTCGGCAAGAACGAGTGGACTTCCACCGCTGACGAGATCCCTGCCGCCCTCAGAAGAACTGAGGCCGTGGGACTTCCTCAGGTGAGCGAGGTGGATGTGGTGCGCCACTACACCAACCTTTCGCAGATGAACTTCGGTGTCGATACCGGATTTTATCCTCTGGGAAGCTGCACGATGAAGTACAACCCTAAGATCAACGAGGAGATTGCCGGGATGAAGGGGTTCCTCGGACTGCATCCGTTGCAGCCGGCATCCACGGTACAGGGCGCTCTGGAGGTTTACTATAATATGGACAAGGCTTTGGCCGCGGTCACGGGCATGGCTCACTTCTCGTTCAACCCTTGCGCAGGAGCGCACGGTGAACTGACCGGTCTTATGATCATGCGTCAGTACCACATCCTGAACGGGGACATGAAGAGAACCAAGGTGATCGTGCCTGACAGCGCCCACGGAACGAACCCTGCCAGCGCCGCTGTCTGCGGTCTGGAGGTGGTTGTCGTGAAGTCCAAGGCTGACGGTCTGGTGGACGTGAACGATCTCAAGCCTCTGCTCGGTGACGACATCGCTGGCATCATGATGACGAATCCTAACACCCTCGGCCTTTTCGAGAAGGACATCGAGGAGATCGCCGCCCTCATCCACGGATGCGGAGGCCTTCTCTACTACGACGGAGCGAACATGAACCCGCTCATCGGTGTAGCCCGTCCCGGTGACATGGGATTCGACATCCTGCACTTGAATCTGCACAAGTCGTTCTCAACCCCTCATGGTGGCGGTGGCCCTGGCTCAGGCCCTGTCGGTGTCTGCGAGAAGCTGGTCCCTTACCTGCCTGTACCTAAGGTTGTCAAGGATGAATATGGCCAGTTCAAGGTTCGCGGACGCGCCGGTGTGGGCAAGAGCGACAGCGAGAAAAATTCACGCGGCTGCGGGAATACTGCCGGTGAGGTGTCCGGTTTCCTGGGCAACTTCGGCGTGATTCTCAGAGCTTACGCCTACATCCTTTCGCTCGGCCGTGAAAACGTCAAGTTAGTCGGCAAGTACGCCACCCTTGGCGCCAACTACATCAAGGAGAGCCTCAAGGAGTACTACAAGCTTCCTATCCCGACTGTGTGCAAGCACGAGTTCGTCTATGACGGTCTTGTGAACGACGGCTCGAAGAAGGCCGCGGACGGGACGGTCGAGAGAGAAGGAGCGACCACATTGGATGTCGCCAAGAGGCTTCTCGACTTCGGTTTCCACGCTCCGACTATCTACTTCCCTCTGCTCTTCCATCAGGCCATCATGATCGAGCCTACGGAGACGGAGTCGATCGAGACATTGGACGCTTTCATTGATGTGATGAAGAAGATCGCCCTTGAGGCCGCAGAAGATCCTGCGACGCTAAAGAGCGCTCCTCACAACGCTCCGATCACCCGTCCGGACGAGACCACGGCTGCCCGCCAGCCGATCCTTAAGTTCCAGGACGAAAGGTAGAATTTGCGCTTTACGCTTCGACAAGCTCACTTCGACAAGCTCAGTGACCTTCTTTAAGGAGTCGCTGAGCTTTTTCCGTAGCAAAGCCATCCCCTCGGTTGCTGAGCTTGTCGAAGCATCTCTACTCCGGATAGTTTATCTCCATGTTGAACTTAGGCACGTCCGGATTGGCCTCCCTGTGACTTTCCTTGACCGCCTTCCACATCTCTTTCACGATCTCCGGATGCTCGGCCGCCACATCGGTTGACTCGCGAGGGTCGTCTTTCAGATTATAAAGTTCCATCTCGGTGTTCCCCTTGAGAACTCTGCGCACTATGCCTTTCCAGTCTCCTATGCGCACGGCCACCCATCCTTTCGCCCCGGGAAACTCCCAGTAAAGATATTCATGATCCTTCTGCTCTCCGGCCTTTATGCCGCTTGTCTTGCTGTACAGCTTCCCGCCGGCGGTTTGTGAAAGAACCGTGGAAGCGAATGAGACGCCGTCGTTCTCCGGTGCCTCGACTCCGGCGATCTCGGCGAGCGTCGGCATGATGTCGGCGAAACTGGAGATGCGCTGGATTCTCTCACATTGCTTTCCTTCACCCCAGCGCAGGACAAACGGCATCCTGATGCCACCCTCGTGCAGCGAAGACTTGCCCCAGCCTTTTCCGCATTTGAACGGACCGCCGCTTTGGAAATATCCCATAGGCGAGTTGCCGTTGCTCGCGGGGCCGTTGTCCGAGGTGACAATGAATATCGTGTTTTCCCATATTCCCAAATCCTTCAGTTTCCGCACAAGGTCTCCCACCTGCTTGTCGATGTGGGTCACCATCGCGGCGTAGGTGGCGTGCGGGTACCTGTTCGGCAGGTACATACCCGGATCCGTGCAAGGCTCCTCGTCCCCGAGCTTGTCCACATAGTGCATCACCTCGTCCAGCGGAGCCTGAACGGCGCTGTGCGGCACGGTCGTGGTCCACATCACGAAGAACGGCGAGGAGGCGTTGTCCTCCACGAACTTGACCATCTTGTCGTACATCAGGTCGCAGCTGTAGTGCTCGCCCCCGTACCGGGCGTAGTTGTTCGCATCGTATTTGTCCAGATTGTCCGGGAACTTGCATCCTTGGACCACGAGACCATTGCCAGTCTCGACTTCGACACCGTTCTCCCATAGTTTGACCGGGTAGTAGGAGTGGGCGAGTGCCTGGCAGTTGAATCCGTAGAAATAGTCGAATCCCATCGTGTTAGGGAGGGACGCGCTCTTAGGAAATCCCAGCCCCCATTTCCCGACCATGGCTGTCTTGTAGCCGGCTGACTGCATCATCGTGGCGATGGTCTTGGTGCCTTCCTCCAGCGGGAACTGTCCTTGTTCCTCAGGGTTCAGAAACACGCCGTTCCATCCGAGACTGTCTGTCGGCACATAATGCTCTTCGTTGTTGCGTATCTGGCTGTGTCCCATGTGCTTGCCGGTAAGAAGACAGCATCTTGACGGAGATGACAGGGGAGCCGCTGTGTACATGTCCGTGAAGAGCAGGCCCTGCGACGCCAGAGCGTCTATGTTCGGCGTCTCGATCTTTTCCTGTCCGTAGCATCCAAGATCTCCGTAGCCGAGGTCATCGAACAGCAGGAACACCACATTCGGCTTTTGGACATCATTCTTGGCGCACCCGCACACCGACATCGCGGCTGCCGCCAAGGTCATCAGTTTCTTTCCGTTATCCATTTATATTCATTGGTTTAAGATTGCCGCCACAGGGTCGTGACCACAGTCCGCCGGCGACTTTCTGACAAAGTTAAGAAATCCTGCGAAGAAAAGCACGTCTGTCGCGCTATATGGTGAAAATTCACCATAACCATGCGCTTTCGGCTTTCTCTCGAATTCGGAATAGGTTACTCCTTCTAACTCATATTCTTCCCGTGGCAGTTGCGGTAAGAGAGGTGACTGCCGCAGGGGCAGGGGGCGTCAAGCGGGGTCGGAGGGACGAAGAGGCCGAGGATGGGGTTCTTCTTGATCATGGCCTGAAGCGGGTCGTCCTCTGTCTGCAGCACGACTTTCAGACAGTTCTTCTCGTTGGAGGAGTAACCCTTGAGAAGCCATTTCGGAAGGCTGTTGGCGTAGGCGGCCACGACTTCCATACATTCGTCATAATCTTCAAACGACTCGATGTCCTCCTGCTTGCGGGACACGCTGGCGAATATGGACTCGGTGGTGTCGCTCTTGCCGAACATCTGGGCGTTCATCCAGATGTCATGCTCCTCGCGTAGCAGATCTTCACCTGAGTAGCCAAGGTTGCCAAGCATCTCCACCAATCTTATTCCTTCCTTTGAATCAAGGCCATAGACAAAGTACGGCGAGCCTGCGCCAGCCTTCAGAGCCTCCTGCGGAGTGAAAGGGCGCAACGACTCTATCGCTGAATATTCCTTCCTTCCCTTGAGGATTTCCTCCGGATCGAATATATTCGGAGCGCACATATAGCGTTCTCCGTCGGAATCGACCCTGCACAGCTTCATCACTGGGCTCTCATAGACCATATTCGTGAAATACTCGATGCTGTGCCTTCCGGAAAACTCCCAGTAGTCAAGCATCTTGTCGAAAAACTCGTCAACAGTCATGATTCCATACAGACAAAGATAGCCCAAAGCGGCCTGCTCCGTCTCGAAAAGACCGCTCTCCACTCCTTCCCTCAGCACATTGTCAATGTGGGGAGCCACGATGTCATAGAAATCCTTAGGGATCCAGACCTCCCTGAAATTCTCATCCGAAGTGTCGGAGCCGAGAAGTTTGATGGTCTCAAGAACCGACGGGAAATCCGGATAGTCCAGATAAAGAGGGACTCCAGGTCCTGCCTCGATCAGACGCTTGAGAAGTCTCAAATCCCTTTCAAGCATCCTGCCGAGCCATTCAGCAGGCCTTTCGATAATATATGCGCCGAGCCGGTCCACAAACTCGTTCTTGCGGACTTTCGTCGGAACATCGGCGCCGAAGTACTGGCGGATGTCCTCCAACTCGACTCTCGGGAAACTCTCAAGAGCCTTGAATATGACGTTTCGCTTCTGTTTCATATATGAAAGAAGGCACTGAAATCTACTGATGTTCAACGGGAAGTGGAGCATAGGAGAATCGAACTCCTGACCTTTTGAATGCCATTCAAACGCTCTACCAACTGAGCTAATACCCCATTGGGATTGCAAAGATAGACAAAATCTTTCAATCCGCAAATTTTTCTTCACGATTCATGAATATTTTCATTCAGTCAACATAAAAATGGAATAGCGAATGGGAAACAGTGTCAGAAGGAGTAGCCGATCCCGAATTCAAGGTATGCCTTGGGCCTTTTTATAGAATAAGAGGTACCCTTCCAATCATGGATGGCGTTGCCACCGAGATAGGCAGAGATGTGTCCAAAACGCGCGATGACTCCCAAGTCGAGAGAAAATCCGTTGAGTACTTTATATGTGGTTGTTGTCTGACCATTATAAGTGATACTGCCGGGAGGAACAACAACTTCACCATAGCCTACACCACTGCATATTCCCAGCCAATCATTGCATTTGAATATTCCTCCAATAGTGACTGAAAATCTTCTCGAAGTGTAACCCTCATCAGTGCGCTTTCCCCACATGCATTCCACCTTGAAGTAAGTTCCGACCTTGTGCGCATGCCACGCTGTTAGGAGTCCAAAGGTTGGGGTCGGAACATTTGTGACGGCAAGCACGCTCCATTGTGGCTGCGTTGTCTGCTTTCTCACATTGAACTGTCTTCCTGAACCTGTCCGCTTTCCTCGCGGCGAAGCCTTCACGTACACCGGCGTCGGGACATACACGATTGAATCCTTGACTATCACCTTAACTTTCGGCTGAACGGGCACGTGGAGCCTCATCTCATAGACTGACGCGGATTCGATAGGGCAGCCGAACTCGTAGTCCCTTATGACACCGTAGGTCTGATGCCTTATCGTGATCTTGCGGACTCCCTCCGGGACATACACCCAGATCTCCCCGTGCTCCTGCCTCACGCCCACGACACCCATGACCCCGACATCGAAATCAAACCCGTCTTCCGGAATCACGACCTTGATCAGTGCTGCCTTGTGATTGTTCTGATCCAGCATAGGATGATTGCTCCTCGCGTCCAGATCCCATTCCAACTTCTTGAAAGACTGGACATAAAACCCGGAAGAATCCGTCTGCGCCAAAACCCTAGCGGTCAAGAACAGAAGAATGAATAAAATTGCTGATCTTTTCATATTCTAAAAGTTATAAGGTCCGATCACTCCGAAATCCTTGTCCGGCTCATCCTGCCATGTCCTTACATGTATGACTGGCTTAGTGTAGTCACGGAGATCCACAAGGATGAACAGGTAGCCTGTGTCAGAGTATGTCTTGGAGAAATATTCCTGTCTTATCTTTATGCCGAACAACTGCTCTCCCTTGCCGAGTTTCATCACCTCGCAGTCTGAGAATTGCAGGTTGATATATTCCTGGCTTGCGAAGACCCTGCCGAGGTTCTTGATGTAGTTCGCCTTGCTCTGGCGGGTAAGGGTGACATAGCGGTTGTTTCTGTACTCGTTCGGCCCTTTGACGTTCCGCAGCACCCGCCCTGTGATTATAAGAGCGTCATCATCGAATACTGAACTGATGTAGTCCAGCCGCTTCAGAGCGTATGCCGTCTTGTAGTTCTCCAGAAAACTGATGAGGATCATCTTGGCTTCCTTGCTCCAACTGCTCTGATTGACGATGCCTTGCACTGTCTCCTTGTCTATGGAGAACGACAGGTCGCAGATCTTTTTGTCCTCGTTGAACGTGAACACTACATTCTCCACGAACTGCCTTTGGTTGCCCTTGAACGAGAACACCATAGGAACGCTTCTCGCATAGACCTCGTCCCCCATCTCGTAGAAAGTCATGTCGTCGAAACTCAGTACTCTGGCGTTGCCGTAGCGGATGAGGCGGTTGAATATATCATAACCGTCCCGGGTGAAATATTCAGAGACCGATTTGTCCGTTCCGTCGGCTATGCTTTTGCAAACCTCTTGCACAACCTTTTCATATTTGGAAGAAAAGATGACAGGTGCGAATTCTCCGCGCGTGGAATCAGGCTCCCTCTGGAACTCCTCCCTTGCCACAACGTCCAGCACTTTCTTTTTGACGGCGGAGAAATCGATTTTCCGCACTGATGATTCGTGTGCGGTTTCAGTGGTTCCTGCCGGATTGGAGTGGGTCTTGGCGGGCTGTGTTTCACCGTCGGTGTCCTTGGCTTCCGGAGTCAGCGCCTTCTCGACGAGGCTCACCTCTCTGAACAAATGCTGGAGATGCGCCGGAGTGATCTCGTACTTGATCCTGTATTGATTGATTTTGGAGTCTGGACTCACCTCCACGAACCCCTTCCCGTCCTTGGCTGACAGCACACCGCTCCAAGTCTTTCCGTCAAAGAATTTATAGTCAATGTTTTTGACAGGCTTTCCCTCGAAGGTGAACGTCAGTTCCACGATGCCCTTGTCGTAGATGTCCTGCCTGTCGAACTCCACATTCAGCCCTTTCAGAATGTCCTCCCGTCTGTTTTTTGCCTTGGCGATCTCCACGACATCAGGCGATGGAAGACTCCGCATCAGAGTCTCCGCCCATGAATAGTAGCGCAGCGCCACGTCCATCTGGCATTTCTTATCAGCGGAGGCCGCTATCTGAAGCATCTCCTTGACCTTTCTCCTCCTGCCATCGAAAATCCGCTCCACGTCGCTTCTTTGAATATGTCTTGTGACAGTGGTGGTCTTTCCCGTCGTGGAGATCATCCCGCATTCTCTTTTGAGGTCTCCCAAGTAGGTGGACATCAGTCTCTTTCTGATTTCCGGCGAATATGGCAGGTCAACTGTCTGCGCAAGCTTCCCGACCAGCGCGTCAAGAGCCAGACTGTCAGCCGAGGCCGCGGCTGCCGCCGAACCTTCAGCATAGATGTACGAATTGTCTTTCCTTATGCCCGAGACGTTCTGCGCGAACACAGGAGTACAAAGCAGAGTGATAAGTATGGTAGTCAGTAGTTTTCTCATTTCCCTAACGTCTGTATGCTGAACATTCGGCCTCAAACCGTAGTTTCTGATCTTTTTCCATCGGCCCGCCGACCTTTTGAAGCGCGGTCCTGATGCCGTCGGCCATAAGCTTGGCTGTCCCGGCTGAGGCACTGTCGGACTGGCAGTACCGCCTCAACTCCTCGTAGTTGGCCAATATGCTGTCCCACTGCTCCCTACGCGCCTTTTCTATCTTTGAGTATGCATCCAGAATATCTTCGAAAGTAGCCCCGCCCTCCGTTACTGTCTCTCCCAATCTTTTTCCGCTCCGGTCAAAGAACCCAACGGTCTGTCCGGTAAAAGCCGCAGCGATATCATCGGAAATATAGTAGATGTCATCATAGACCGGAGCCAGAATTTCTCTACCGGAAGTGTCAGCCAACCCGTATCTGCCGTCCAGCGACACGATCATGGTGCCGTTAAGGCAGTTGGTTTCCGTGTCGTATGTCGGCAAGACAGCCTTCACTTCGGTTCTCGAAGCGCAAGACATAGCCATCAGAGTCAAAAGCAGGAATATTACTGGTTCTCTATGCATATTAAATCAAACTAACAAATTTACCAATATTTTTGGTATAATACGTACGGAAAAGATTATATTTGGCTTTCAATTAGTGCAATTATGGAGGAGACATCAGCTTTTTTCGGTTCCATCGGAGACTTGTCTGACCGAGAGTTCTGGGATATTCAGAAAATCCACGAATCGCCGGAAAGTTATTCCATACTCAGTCAGGCGAAACTTGACGGCAAGTTGGTGGCTCTGAAGTCATTGAAGCCTGAATATATCGGAAATCCCTTTTATGAGGGACTGCTTCGCAAGGAGTACGAGATCAGTCGCTCTTTGAACCACCCATGTATCTGCCAGACCCTTGATTTCATGAATATGTCAGGACTTGGCAACTGCATCGTCACTCAATGGATTGACGGCGAGAGTCTTGCCGCACTTTTGCCGGGACTGAGGACCCGGTCGACGGGCCATCCAATCCGGCCTCTGAGCCTGTCGAAGCGTACCGGCCTTCGTCACTTCGGCAAGCTCAGTGACCGAAGTAATGGGCTCAGCCAAAAAATCCTTCTCGAACTCTGCGACGCCCTTGAGTACCTGCACCGCAACCAGATCATCCACAGGGATCTGAAACCATCCAACATAATGATAACCAGAAACGGTCAGAATGTCAAGCTGATCGATTTCGGTCTTTCCGACGCTGAATGGTACACCACTTTCAAGAACCCCGCCGGAACAAAAGACTACATCTCACCGGAGCAGATGGCAGGGGAGAGTTTGGACTGCCGTACGGACATATATTCATTAGGGAAAATAATGCAGGCGATGGGAGTGTATCTTAGGATAGCCGCAACCTGTACCGCCGAAGACCGCGACAAGCGCTATGCTTCAGTGGAGGAAGTCCGGGCAGCCATTCTCGGAAGTGAGAGAAGTAGACGCCGGATTGCGGTCGCCGTCATTGCATCTGTTTTTGTCATCGTGTTGTCACTCAGCATGATGCGTCTGGACATCAAAGGTGTAAAGAACCGCCGGGCAGTGGATCCCGTATTCGAGGAAATCTCCGCCGAGATCAAGGAAGCCGGCTATTGATTGTTCCCTTCGCTGATGACATCTACTCTGTTCAGACCTTCCTGTGTACCAGCGATGTATGAGAGGGTATATTCCCCATTCCGCAGAATCCTAGGAATGTACAGCGGGTAGCCGATCATGAACGACTCCGCCTGGAATTTGTCGCCTTCAAGCAGTTTCGAGTTCTCGGATTTTATGACGGTGTAGTTGCTGTCTCCGTCGTAGCATAGCGTGACAAGCCTGTTCGGAGCCCATCCGATGAGCACCTTCGCCCCTTTTTGCAGGTCGGATGTGCAGACCTTCTTCACCGAGAAGAAGTTGGACACATAATGCTCGTCATTCAAGATGTTCTGCTTGAATGTTTTGAAATCTCTTTTACCGACATATCTGGACAGCACGTTGAGGGTTGAGACCCTCGGTGTAGGTTTCAACGTCACATATCCCCACAGCCTTTTCAGGGTGGATGCCGAAATCAATTCGCCGGATTCATGCTCGACCACAACGGACAACGCCTCGAAATCAGCGGATGTGGAAAGCCTTCTTCCATAGCGCTTCTCGACCTCAGCCAGCAGATAATTCAGTTCCGGAACTATTTTAGCCATTTATGAAATTGTTTTTAAGTTACAAAGATATTCATTTAGCTCCTTCTGTTCAAGTTCATTCCGGTTCATTGTCCTCATTCGTTCATCATTCATCGTAACTCCCGCCCGGCCCCTATCCCATCAGATCACGATGCGGCTCTTCCTCCCATGTTTGCTGCCGGAAAGGCAAAGGAAAACCACCCCGCCAATCATGAAGAGACCAAGTAGAGAAAATGCCCCTCCCCATCCTCCCCGTTGCGGCACCCAAGAATGCCGTAATACCCACACCTGGAGTGGCAAACAGTTGTCTTCCAACGAGATAGGTTTCTAGGTGAGCGAAGTTTTTCACACCTAGGATGTGATGCCGCCCACAGACCGCATTGAACCGAGGTTTCCATCTCCCAAGTGTGCAAAATTACCCACATCCAGAGTGATAAACTATTGTCCACCAATGAAATGAGTTTCTATGTGTGATAAGATGCCCAGAAAGAGGACGCAAGCATCCTCAGTCCCGAATTCTGAACCTTTGTACTGCCTCCCATCTCTATATTTTTACAGTTGGCGGGAACGCCCAAAGCCATCTGAAGCCTCTGTAATCAAGATGGCTGTTCCCCACGATGTTCTTCCGCATCGAATAGAGAACATTGAACGGCGCCACAGGTGCCTGCAAGGTCGATGGCTGTTCCCACCAATTGCAGCAACTGCCATACACCCCAAGTGCAAATATAATCGTGCGCGACCGTTGCCCGTCCCCTCAGTTTGCAACACCAGAAGCGCCCTCTTCCGTTCTCGCCCCTCAGGCCATGCCGATGGACGATTCACCTCTCTATTCATAACGAAATCGTGACCGACGTAATTATTTCACCCACCACCCCGTAAATGAACCGAAATGAACTTGATTCGACGAATATTTATTGTGATAATTGCACTCAAATTAAAGTAGGAACGAATATTAGTAAGAAGAAAACGATGAACCTTAACACGAATATGAAACCAACCTTAGCCACAAGCAACTGCGGCGCTATTTCGCTACATTTTGGCGAAAAACCGAGAATATGGCCATGTTCGATAATGAGGCGAGGATGAGTTTGAATAAATGAAAGGTTTATTTTCAGTATCAAGATAATTATAAACAACATGAACAAAATGAAAATTGATTTTACTTTAGAGGAAGAGTTTGCCATATATAAGGTAGCAAAGATGATGGCAGAGGCAGATGGAGTTGTCCTTCACAAGGAACTTGAAGGTATTGCAGAATGTATGGCCTCACTTGGTTTGACAGGAGAGGCTTATGATAAAGTTGTTGTTTCAGGTGAAAAAATGGCAACAATTGAGGCTCTCTCTAGAATTGAAAAAATGGGAGAAGAAAAGAAAAAATTCGTATCATCATTCTTGGGAAACCTGATCGCTATTGATGGTGATGTAGCCGATGTGGAAATGGCCTTGTGGGCATTTATTATCAAGGCTGCTGATTTGCCAAAAATGAACATCAGGCAAGCAGTGGATATTTTCAAGAGATATTAGAAACGTTAGCATATGCCGAAAACTCCGAATATCGTCTTTATTGGAGGCATAGAATCAGGAAAAACTTCGACTATCGAAAGTCTATGGTCGGAGAATGTGAACGATTATCGGTCTGATAAAGGTGTGTTAAGACTCAAAGTCTCAGAAATGTTGATAGGGCGTGAGGTCGTGGATTTTGATGTGATAGAATTGCCTCGTGTTAATTTTACTTCGTCAGAGTGGATAAAAAAGCCAGATGTGAAGGATCTTCTTGAAGCTGCTGATATAATAGTATATATTCTACCTTGTGACGATTCGTTAATAAATATTAGAAAACAATACTTGGAGAAAGTCTTTGATTCTCTTCATCTAAAGGATAATCTAGTATTTATTATTGGCTATGGGATGGCCGATTGGATATTAAATCCAATCGCATCAAGAAATTTAGAAATTGCGAAATCTAGACAGGTGGGTTTAACAGCAGTTTCAAATATTATGCAGAAAACAAATATTGTTTTTAATGAATTTTCATCATTCACCAGATATGCTCCTACGTTCTCTATTGATTCTATAATTCCATATTCAAATACCCTTTCATGGAATATAGACTTGCTAAAATATCAGATATGGAATGGACTAGTAATGGCGATGAACGAATATGTGTTTGACCCGTCTTTGCCAACACTTGTTCTTTCCGGTAAAACTGGATGTGGCAAAACATCTACAATAAATGCACTTTGGAATCTTAATCTTGCTACAGGCAGGGTTGTATCTTGTACAAAATTTCCTGCTGTGATACATATTGAAGATGAGTACAACGGAAAGAACATATCTTTCAATCTGGTGGATTTGCCGGGAATCGCTGAAAGTATGGATGCGAATTCTGTTTACAAAAAATTCTACTATAAATTTATCGCTAAAGCATCTGTATTGGTTTGCTTATCTCAAGCGGACAGACGGGCATATAAGCAGGACCAAATATTTTATTCAGATCTAATAAAGAATAGAATACTTCTTCCATCGCAGAATATTATTCTTGGAATCAATCAGGCCGATCTACTGTTTAAAGATGTGGAACATCCGGATGGGATTGATCTGCATACTATTGATGGTGATAATAACATAATATCGGAAAAATCAAATGACTATTTCAATAGTATATCAGAAGTGTTTGCTGGTTTTAGTAAAGTGACTCCAGAATCCGTGTCCATTTACTCGGTTCATCAAGATTGGAATTTAAAGTCTCTTAAAAATAAAATTTATAAATTATTGTAATATGGGTATTTTTGATAAAATTAAAACCGGGTCTAAGAAGAATGGAATCCCGAAGTTGGTCATCGGCATCAATCAAGTCGATAACTTAGGTGAATGGGATAATGATATCAATCAGCCGACTCCAGAGACTGAGGCAAAAATCAAAGAAAGAGCAAATGATATCATTGAAAAACTTACGTCAGGAAATCATGGGGCCTCAAGAGACCAAATTGAGTACTTCTCCGCATTGAGGGCTTATAGGTTACCGCAGGTAATTAATAAGATCATTCATTGTACAGGCGTTATCACTACATTCAAACCAAAGGAAATAACCGATCCCGATTGCTCCGAAGGAATGTCAGATGAAAATCGCAAAGAAATCAATGCAATGCTTCAACAAAGTCGTGCAAAGAGTAAGTCAATGGGACTTGATACCTTTATTGTGGAATTATTATCAAAAGTTGATGATTCTCAGAAAAAGGAATTACAAAAGATTATCAAGGAGAAAAAAGAAAAGCCTATTAATGTGGCAATCATTGGCCAGTCTGGTGTGGGGAAATCCACAACCGTTAACAATCTCTTTGGGGCTAAAGAAAGAACTAGCCGTGTGGGGGAAGGCACAAATGTACATAATTATGGCGGCTACAAGGAGTATTACCTTGAAGATGGTAGTGTGATGAGAGTAGCGGATCTTCCGGGATACGGAAGAGGGCTTGGAGAAGATGAGGCATATAAGCCAATGTATATAAACGCACTTAAAAACTGCGATGTTATTTTACTCATCATTCAAGCCAATGATAAGGCTATTGCTGATGACCAGTATATGGTTGAGTGCCTTTATGAATGGAGCAAAGAAGGATTGTTGACGAACGATGAAATGTATTACGGCCAAGAGACCGGCCTAAATGAAAATTTTACGGTTAAAGAAATTCTGGAAAATAAACGGGATGATAGTTTAACTTCAGAAGTAAGTAATCCACACTTTGAAGTTAAAACAGACTATCTCGCCGAAATAGAGAATCTCTGTCGTAAGGCTTTGAATGATTTGGAGCCAAATACAGAGGAGTATAAGAAAATCAAAGCAATCTTTAAGTCCTTATAGATAATTATGGCACTGACAGAAGAGCAGAAAGCACGTCTGATTGATATTCTTGACCAGCAGACGGAGGCTGAAAACGATGCGGTTCTTCGCACAATAGATAATTTTACCCATTTTTTATATTACGCTTGCCGTGATATTTTTGATGCTATCCATTACGTACTGCAGTCAACGTGGAGATGGCTAAAATCTATTTTTTCTTAAATATCTCAGATATGCTTTCGGAAGAACAAAAAAGACAAGTAAGCGCCTATTTGAATCAACTTAGTGCGGCGGAGCTAAACCAAACACTCGAGAGCCAAAGTAATTTCAGAAACTGGTTATATAGAGATCACTATACTCTTTACGTTAAAGTAAAAGACGCTTTGGATGAATTGTGGGAAATCTCAAAAAAAGTTGCTAAAGGAATATTGACAGCCGTTGGTGTTACTGCAGGTGTGGCCGTATGTGTGGCTGCAGCACCTTTCTATATGCTGGGGAAAATGTTTGGCGTGATAGATGATTAGATATGCTGAAGCAAGGGTCTTTTTCCATCCTTTTTATTGGCGTATCTTTATGATAAAAACAAAGTTATAACTGATAAATTTATTATGGATTACGATTTTTCATGTGGCCTTTCTGTAATAAAGCCAGAAGGTTTTTCGTTTATTCCATTACCATATGGTAAAGGCAGTTTTTCAAAAAATGACATTATTAATTTAATAGGGTCATCAAATATCACCTATATAAATTTCCCTGAAATTATGAATTCTTTTGTGTTTGGTGATCCTTCGCATAAATATATTTTAGCCTATAGTCAGTCGTTTGGAACAATAAATACTTATGCTTCTGAGCTTATGGCATTGTTGGGAAAGACAATATATGGAACGGCAATCATAGTTCGTTCTGATAAGTTGGTAAATTATTGAATGTTGGCCAATTGCACGTCATTGCGCATAATGGCTATTAGTCGCTCTAAGTCTACATTAATCGTAATAAATTATTAACTACTAACATTGAAAATTATGACATTTGAGAGAGAACAATTATCAGCAATTGTTGTCTTGGCAATTGCTATGTCAGTGGCCGACGGTCGCGTGGCTCAGAATGAAGTCAATGCGATAAGCCTAGAATTGGCAAATCTAAACGATGATCCCAAAGATGCACCTTTAGTTATGACTCTAGCAAAGACAATGGGGCAAGATCGTGCCTTGTCAATAATTCGTCAAATGAACTTGAATCAAAAGAAGTACGTTACAGGATTTCTTGCTTCAATTATGGCGGCCGATGGTAACATTGATGATTCAGAAATTAAAATGTGGTCTCTTATATCTTATTTGGCTGATCTTCCGCCAATGACAGTTGGCGAGGCCATAACATTTTGGGCTTCACGTTAAAAGTTTAGGAATTTTGAAGTTGCTTTGATTTGTTTGTTTGAAGATTAAGAGTATGCTCTTTCCCTGCTCCTCACCACGATAATTCGTACAGGGTTTTATTGCTTTAGGTTCGGGGGGCGGGGAGATTGATAAACTTCATCTTCGATCGTTTCCAAGGAGGCCGGCTGTGCGATCTGACTGAAGAAGCAGGAAGAAGATGAATTCATCTATTAGAACATTTCGGACAAATTATAATCTCTTCTAAAGTGCGGAGCAATTACATATCATTATGGAAACATCATATCTTCTTTTGATTATCACATGTGTTCTTTATGGCATAAGCGGAATTATTAAAGATTGGAATGACGGATTTACTAAATTTGTCAATTCGATGTATGTGATTTTTGTTGTTGTTATAACAATCCTCACTGGAGATGACGGCTTTTTTGATTCGAACTGGATAAATTACATATTCCCAATCCCCGCTGTTCTGTTAGGCTATATGATATACAACGATATTCATGATGGAGATTGGCCTATTGTGTGTGCTTATTTATCTAATCTCGGAGTTACAGCGACAATCATAACGACTTCTTGTGGCATTTAGCAGCGAAAAACAAGTACGGCGTTGGATCATTTTTTTTCGAGCTTCCTTGTCTCGGTTTTTGAGTATGACGACCTATATAGCAAATCAGAGGACGCTTGATTCGGCAGACGTTCTAGTGAAATTTTCCGTTTGTGAGTTTTTGTGTTGTTCTCGGCTTTTTTTATTGTTATGTACTAAACGATATTTCATGACGAGGTACACCAAAGGGGGCGTAGGCGTACGGAACAAGTTCCATTGCGGTGTTGGTACTCCAGAGAGGCTTTTGCTGTGCAGGACGAAGGACGAGGGGATTGACTTATTGATTGGTGACTGATAACAACATTATGACGAATAGCAAAAAATTGACCGGGGCGGGAGTGACCGCCGAATATGGTTGGAGGTTTTTGAGGGCGGCCGGATTGGTGACGGTTGCCTGCGTCGGGCTGGGACTGATCATCGGGTCCTTGAATTTTTATCTGATTGATAATATAATTTCTCCGAAGTTGTCTTTCGTCGCTCAAATGGCTTGGCTGTCGGTTATGGGGATGATGTTCGCAAGGCTTGTACGCCTGCCAAAAAAAATGGGATTGATTGCGGGCATTGCGGTTTGCGTTGGCATATTCATTTACATTGTTTTGGAATATGCCCATTTAGGAATTAGAGCCGCTCTTGGCTCTGTCGGGATTGACTGGTTTCACGTGTGCTTTGGGTTCATCTGTTTCGTGAGCTTCTGTTGTGGAATGTATGCGCGGACTTGGATCGGTGACGGGCTTTGCCGGAGAAAAACGGCGCGGGCGGCACTCGTTGTCTTCTTGTCCGTTATTGTAATAAGGTTGCTGGACAGTTGCTCGTACATGATGTTCGACCGCGCGGGGTATGAACAGGCGTTTAGCCCGTTGTTGCTTTCCTCTATGAATCTATTCAGAAGCCTGTCGACATTGGCGTTGGCATTCTCAATGGCTGTGCTGGCAAGGAGCAGGGGTATATACCGGCTGACAAGACCGCTGGCGGTCAAGGGCGTGCTTCTCGCACTGGCTCTGATTCCATTGTTATTTCTTGTCGAAGCGAGTGATGCTTTCGTGGCATTGGCGCTTTCGATGCCTTACATCATCGCTTTCTTGATGCTGGCCCCGACTCTCGTCCGTCGCCTGGTGAAGGATCTCAGATGGTTCTGATCTGACGGTTCTCTGCCAGTCTGGTTATCTGTTGAAGTGACCGGTGCCACAAAGCGTAAGCTGTAATGTGCTGTAAATTCGCTTGTTATGAAATGTTGCCCTCTAGAACGTCCCGGCAGCGTTTTGCAACGAGTTGACAGTCAATGAGTATTATTTTGCGTTAAAAGGGGGTGTCACGATGGGCGGCACTGGTTCGCGCGCCATTACAAGGGCGAGTGGAATATGCATAGAAAACAAAAAAGCCCACATCGCTGCGGACTTTTTTCGGTTAGTTAGTAGTGTATTACCTTATTTTGAAAGAAGGTCATAGTCGTTAGAGTGTGATGTACTCTCACATTTTTTTGTGTTGCAAAAGTAGTCAAAAAAAACGTTTAAGCAAGGCTTTTTCCGGAAAAGTTTTAAACGTTTTACGTTAATAACCGCCTTTTTGTGTTGACTATCAATGTCTTCCGGTAATTCCTCGCTCGGAAAATTTTTCGGAATCGTTCCTCTTTACGATCGCTTAATCGAGTTTTACGCCTGCGTTGCCGAGCAGCTCCGGCCTGAGACGTTTTGTCCGCTCCAAAGCCTGCTCGTCCTGCCATTCACGGATCAGTTTCGGGTTGCCGCTCAACAGGACCTCAGGAACCTTCCAGCCTTTGTAGTCGGCAGGGCGAGTGTAGACGGGAGGGGAGAGGAGCCCGTCCTGGAAACTGTCGCTGAGGGCCGAGGTCTCATCGCTCAGCGCCCCTGGGATCAGCCTCACGATAGAGTCAGCCAGAAGCGCGGCCGGAATCTCGCCGCCGCTGACCACATAGTCGCCCACTGAGATCTCCCGTGTCACCAGATGCTCGCGGATCCGATGGTCTATTCCTTTATAATGGCCGCAGAGGAGGATCAGGTTCTCCTTCAGGGAAAGCTCATTGGATATTCCTTGAGTCAGACGCTCGCCGTCCGGGGACATGTAGATGACTTCGTCATATTCCCGCTCCGCCTTCAGTTCGTCTATCATTTTCTCCACCGGCTCGATCATCATCACCATGCCGGCGTCGCCGCCGTAGCAGTAGTCATCCACCGTCGCGCGCGGGCCGAGGCCATATTTCCGGATGTTGTGGACGTGTATTTCGACCAGACCTTTCTTGATCGCCCGCCCTACTATGGAGTGGCTCAGGGGGCTGTCCAGAAGTTCCGGAACGACTGTAAGAATGTCAATTCGCATAGAATATTGTTTTTCCTTTTTGCAAAAATAGGCTTTTTAATTGTTTTTTTAGGTATATTTGCGCTTAGTAATTTTTAATAAATAAGTTGGTGAGGATTCGCGAATTAATTTTTAATTATTACTTAAGTAGAAATCTTATAATTTAACTGCTTTATGAGTGAAGGTAATATTCCTGAGGTTAACCAGACCCCAGATGTAGAGGAAGCTCCAAAGGCTCTCAATGAGAATGTAGAAAATCCAGAGGTGCAGGAGGCTGTCGAGACGGTCGCTGACAAGACCGAGGAAGTCCCACAGGAGGTGGTTGACGTGAATGACGGTGGTGAGGAAGCCGCCGGGAACGAGGAAGGCGGAGAGATTCCGGTTGATCTTGGAAGTCTCACGCTCGCCGAGTTGTCTGACAGGTTCGACAAGCTTTCCCAGGCCGACGACAGGATGAAGAGGTACAAGGAGGCTGAGGCCATCAAGTCCGCTTTCTACAAGAAACTCTCAAAGGAGAAGGCAGAGGCCGGCTTTGGAGCGAAGGTTGACGAGCCGTCGTCAAGGGAGGATGTCATTGATGAGGTGACCCCTGCGGCTCAGACAGAGGAAGTTAAGGACAATCCGTTCGAGGCAATGGAGACCGCTTTCAAGGGTGTCTATGCCAACTATAAGAAAGAACGCGCTGAATATAACCGCCAGCAGGATGCCCAGAGGGAGGAGAACTTCGCCCAAAAGCAGGCTGTGATCGAGGATCTTAAGAACCTCGTGGAGAAGCAGGAGGATGTGAATTCCACATTCCCGGCTTTCCGTGAGCTCCAGAACCGCTGGAGGGAGATCGGTCCGGTTCCGGCCACGAAGTTCCGCGACCTGAACGACACCTATCAGTTCTATGTCGAGAAATTCTACGACATGGTGAAGATCAACCGTGATTTGAGGGATCTTGATTTCAAGAAGAATCTTGAGGCGAAGGAAGGGTTCTGCCAGGCCGCCGAGAAACTCTCCGAGAACGAGAATGTTGTCGAGGCTTTCCGCGAGCTCCAGAAGCTTCACGAGCAGTGGAAGGAGTTCGGCCC
>DCMG01000096.1:21221-24212 GCA_002321335.1 Bacteroidales bacterium UBA1628
AGAAATATCAGGCCTATTTCGAGGGCCAGAAAGAGAAGCAGCAGGAGAATCTGGCCGAGAAGACCAAACTCTGCGAGCAGGTTGAGGCCATCGCCGAGAAGGAAGTGAAGTCTTCCAACGAGTGGAACTCTCTTTCCAACGAGATTGAGGAGATCCAGAAGACATGGAGGACCATCGGATTCGCCACCAAGAAGGAGAACCAGAAGATCTACGACCGCTTCCGCGCCGCCTGCGACAAGTTCTTCACCCGCAAGAGGGAATATTACACCCAGTTCAAGGACTCGATGAACGAGAATATGGAGAAGAAACTCTCACTGATTGAGCAGGCCGAGGCCCTGAAGGACAGCAAAGAGTGGAAGAAGACCACTGAGGCACTCATCGCATTGCAGAAGCAGTGGAAGGAGATCGGCGCCGTGCCTCGCAAGAAGTCAGAGCAGCTCTGGAAGCGTTTCCGCGCCGCCTGCGACGAGTTCTTCAACGAACGCGACAAGAACGCCAAGCCGGAGAACGATTTCCACGGCAACCTCAAGGCCAAGAAGGCTCTCATCGAGGAGATCAATGAATATGTCCTCTCTGGTGACGCCGCGGCTGACCGTGAGGCGGCCCGCGCCTTCGTCGAGAAGTGGCAAGGGATAGGCTTCGTTCCGTTCAAGGAGAAGGATGCCGTCCAGACCGCCTACACCGAGGCTATGCAGGCCAAGTTCCCGGACTTCTCGCTGAGGGCTCCGAGACAGGGTGTCGGCAACGGCGGCAGGAACGGAGGATTCTCCAGGAAACCGCTCAGTGAGAAGGACCGTCTTGTGCAGCAGTACAACAAGCTTCAGCAGGACATTGACACCTACGAGAACAACATCGGTTTCTTCTCGTCATCGAAGAACTCCGCTCCTCTGATTCAGAAGATGCAGGAGAGGATCGATGCGGCGAAGCAGGAGTTGAAGGATCTGGAGGCCAAGATCCGCAAGGCAGAGGAGAGCGAAGAAGAGAAGTAATCAGGAATGGATAAGAACACAATCACAGGTATTGTCCTGATAGGCTTGCTCCTGTTCGGCTTTACCTTCTATCAGAACAAACAGTATCAGAAACAGGCGGCATATCAAGCGCAGTTGGATTCCATAGCGCTTGTAAAGCAGATGCAGGCAGACTCGATAGCCGCCGCGGAGGCGGCGCAGAGACTGTCCTCAGACACGACATCTATAGCCCAGGTGGCCGCTCCGGTGAGCATCTACAAGGATTCTCTTCTTGAGGCCGCCCACAACGGAGAGGCTCAGATCGTCACATTGTCCAACGACAAGTTCGAGGTTGCCTTCACCACGAAAGGCGCCCAGCCATATTCGGCCAAGTTGAAAGAATATAGCGCTTACGGTGGTGACGAGCTTTATCTCTTCAAGCCGGAGATGAGCCGCTATGACATTCAGGTCTATGCCGGGGAGACGATCAACACGGCTGATTTCAACTTTGTGGTCGCCGAGAAGACGGACACCTCGCTCGCGATGCGCCTTCCGTTCGCCGGTGGCGGCTACATCGAGCAGAGATACACAATCGTCGAGGGGGCATATTCAGTGAAGAACTACCTCTCGTTCGTCGGGATGGAGAATGTCATTCCTAAGAATGTTTTCTCTTTCGATGTGGATTATTTCGTGACCATGCCGAGGATGGAGAAGGGGTACAAGGGTGAGGTTCAGTACTCCAAACTTGACTACTATTTCAATGGCGAGAAGAAGCCAGAGGCGATCGCAAAGGGACGCAACGCACAGAAGCGTGTGGATGCCAGGGTGTCTTGGTTCGCTTTCCAGCAGCAGTTCTTCTCGGCGATCATGCGGGCTCCGCAGGAGTTCGCATCGGCTGATTTTGCCCTGAACTATTTCCCTGAAGATGACGAGAGCCACAACCTGATGACAGGCGAGGCACGTCTGAGGATGGATTTCCAGCCGGGACAGCATGAGACAGTGGTTCCGTTCGAGTTCTACTTCGGCCCTAACCACTTCAAGACACTCAAGTCCTACGATCAGAAGTACGAGAAGATCATCCCTCTCGGAGGTTGGCTCGTGGGTTGGTTCACCAGATTCGTGATCATCCCTCTGTTTGATTTCCTCCACAAGTTCATCTCCAATTTCGGAATCATCATCCTGTTGATGACCATATTCATCAAGATTGTCGTGCTTCCGTTCGCCTACAAGTCGTACTCCTCTTCCGCCAAGATGCAGGCCATCAAGCCTGAGATTGACAAGCTTAGCCAGAAGTACCCTAAGCAGGAGGACGCCCTCAAGAAGCAGCAGGCACAGATGGATCTTTACAAGAGGGCCGGAATCAGTCCGATGGGCGGCTGTCTGCCGATGCTTCTCCAGTTCCCGATCCTGTGGGCGATGTTCCGCTTCTTCCCGGCTTCCATCGAGCTGCGCCAGCAGTCTTTCCTGTGGGCCGATGACTTGAGCTCGTACGATTCGATCATAGATTTCGGGACGAGAATTCCGTTGATCGGAGACCACCTTTCATTGTTCGCACTGCTGATGGCCGTGTCCATGTTCTTCTATTCGAAGATCACGACCGCGTCACAGCCAGGAGCCGATGACCCTCAGATGGCTTCGATGCGTTTTATGAGTGTGTGGATGATGCCGATCATGATGTTCTTCATCTGTAACAGCCTCTCCGCCGGTTTGAGTTACTACTACCTTCTTTCCAACCTCATCACGATGCTTGAGACCTGGGTGATCAGGAAGTGGTTCGTGAATCCGGACGAGATCCGCGCCAAGCTGAAGGCCACCGAGGGCAAAAAGATGCCTAAGAGCAAGTGGCAGCAGCGCCTTGAGGAGGCTCAGAGGATGCAGGCTCAGATGCAGAGGGAACAGCAGAAAGGCCGCCGCTGATTCTGCTCAATGAATATTCAGACAAATGCATGATTCCCGATAATTCTTTACGGAATGATTGAAGAGAATCTTAACAACATCAAAAAGGAACTGCCATCAGGGGTGAAACTGGTGGCAGTTTCCAAAT
>DCMG01000021.1 GCA_002321335.1 Bacteroidales bacterium UBA1628
TGATGTTCGGAAAGATCATCGGTGTGGCTCTCGTGGCGTTGACCCAGTTCTTCCTGTGGATTATCCTGACCGGAGTGCTGGTTTCCATTGCCACTTCCTTTGTGGGCAAGGATATGTTCGCCGAAATGGCCGGCAATCCAGATATGATGGCGCAGACAATGGGTGTCACACCGGATCAGATGCAGACCCTTGGTGGAGCGACCGCCACTCTGGGCTCCGCCGCTGACACTACCGCTGTTGCGGCCGGAGAGCCTGACGAGATGAGTGTCATTGTCGGCACGCTCGTGAATATTCCTTGGGTGAAACTGATTATTTCATTCCTTATCTACTTCATTCTTGGCTATTTGCTCTACGCATCGATGTTTGCTGCGGTGGGCTCCGCGGTTGAGAACGAGGGGGACTCTCAGCAACTTCAGATGCCGCTGACCATTCCTCTGATGATTGCCTATTTCATCATCCTTGTGGCTTTCCAGAATCCTGACAGCAGTGTGGTCGTTTGGGGATCCATGATTCCGTTCACCTCACCGATCGTGATGCTGGCCAGAATCCCATATGGAGTGCCGATGTGGCAGTTGGTTGTTTCAATTGCTCTGCTGCTCGTAACCTTTGTTGGTTGCGCCTGGCTTTCCGCCAAGATCTACAAGGTTGGCATCTTGATGTTCGGTAAGAAATCTACTTTCAAGGATCTTTGGAAGTGGTTGAGGATGAAATAATCTGAAATTACCAATAACGTGATGAGAAATCGGCTGATAATCATGCTGTTTCTGGCTGGAGGGCTTAGTCTCAGCGCTCAGGAACGGACTATCACATGGACAACAGATCCTGTTGACGGACATCGTACCGGTGTCGTGGCTTCAAACGCGACGAATGTCAACGAGGCGATGGGCACGGTCAAAGGCTGTACCTACTATGCACCTAACGGTCGCAAATTCCGTAAAGGCACTGTGAGGGATGTCGCCAAGATAATGCTTGACGCGCAGCCGGCCATGGCCAAGGTGAAGACCGTCATAGGCCATTCGACAAGGGCGATGGTCAGGACCTATCCGGAGTGCGAGATCTACGACTGGTATATTGACGAATTGATGCGGGCTACAGCTGACAGCACCGGCAAACGGGTTGACATCGGTTTCGCCAACCGAGGGGGAGTCCGGATAGACATGCCTGCAGGGGAGGTGCTCTATGATGACATCATGTCGATGTTTCCGTTCCGCAACTATCTGTGCTACGTGGCATTGCGTGGACGGGATGTGCGCGCGTTGCTCGACCAGATGGCCTCCACGACTTTGCAGATTGTCGGTGGGGTGAACGTCACTGTGAAGAATGGCAAGGTTGTCTCGGCGATCGTGAACGGTGAGCCTCTTGATGATGACAAGATCTACGGGGTCGCCACCCTGAACTTCCTTCTGGACGGTGGCGATGGCTACAAGGTGGCCAACAATGCGGTTGAGGTCATCAAGTGCAACGGCTACCTCTACGACACGATGCTCGCTTACGTCCAGAGCCTCACCGCTGCCGGCAAACCAATCGAGTATGAGAACCAGCACTGGATCACCGTATTAAGGGAGGATGACAAATGAGAAAAATAATTTTAGGAATATGCTTGCTTGCCGCATTGGTGAATATTGACGCGTCGGCCCAGAGGCGGTTGACCATCCTTCACGTCAATGACACTCACAGCCACTTGGAACCGGAGCGCGCGGGCGAGCGGAAAGGGCTTGGCGGAGTGATCGAACGCGCGGCCTACCGAGACAGTGTCGTAAAAGCAGATGGCAAGAGGAACGTGCTCCTTCTTCATGCAGGAGATTTCAGTCAGGGAACGTCATACTTCTCCGTGCTTGGGGGAGACATCGAGATCGACCTCATCAACGCGATGAAGTACGACTGCGTGACCCTCGGCAATCACGAGTTCGACAACGGAGTCGAAGAGCTTGCCCGTCGCCTGTCCAGCATCAAATGCCCAGTAGTCTGCGCCAACTACGATTTCTCTAATGTAGCTCTGGCTAAGTACGTTAAGCCTTACACCATCGTGAAGAAGGCTGGAATGCGGATCGGCATCATCGGTCTCATGCCCGACATCACCACCCTTGTCTCCAAGGAGGTCTCTGACAAGATTCCAGCCTTTGAGAACGCAGAGGTTGTCAACAAATGGGCCGAGTACCTCAAGACCGAGAAGAAATGCGATATGGTCATCGCCCTGACCCACATAGGTTTCACGGGTGAACCCTACGTTGATCCTACCCTCGTGAAGAGGTCCCGCAACGTTGATCTGGTTGTAGGCGGTCACTCCCACACCTTCCTCAAAGCCCCCCACTACGAAAACAATCTAGACGGCATCCCTGTCCCCATCGTCCAGGACGGTGAGTGGGGTCTCAATGTCGGCAACCTCAAGATTACCAGGTAGATTCAGACCTCTGATTACTGGTGGTGCGCACACGGAGGCTCTTTCACTTGCCAGCCGTCGATGGTGCGGGTCTGTGACGAGAAGTTGATGCCGAGTTCCACGATCTCCTTTCCGCTTGCTTGGAACGGCTTGGCGTAGCCTTTCTCCTCGATCTGCCTCAGTGCGGTCTCCGGAGACGAGTCTCGTTTCAGTTCGATGATGTAGATGTAATTGTCTGTGTCGAGGACAATGTCTATCCTGCCGTTCGAGGTGTGGTACTCGGCTCTGACGTACAGTCCCATCATCTTGAACATCACGTACATCGTGTTCTGGAAATACAATTCGAGGTCTCCCTGGATCTCGTAGTCGTTGCCGGAGAGGAACGTCGTGAACCTGTCCATGAATCCTTGGACATCTCCGCGCTCGATGTCTTCGACGAAATTGTACACAGAGAGTTCCCCGTCAATCAGGGCCGGTGCGTAAAGCTGGCTGAGGGAGTTGAGGAATCCGGCCTTCACCTCCTTATTCGGATAGTCAAGATTATATGCGTTGAAACGTTCGTCGTAGCTCTTTATCGTCAGGTAGCCGGTCTGGTACATAAGGGTTATCGGTGCTGGACTCACATAGTTTGTGCCGGTCAATGTCTCTATCGAAACCTTGTTCTTGGCAATGTTTTCCAGATTGTATCTGCCTTGCCTGAGGTATCGGACGAGGAACGTTGGCGTTCCAGTCTCGAACCAGTACATGCGGAATTCCTTGGCTTTTAATGTGTTCAAAAGGCTGAATGGATTGTATACACCTGCGGCTCCTTTACGGAAATGATACCCGTCGTACATTGTCCTGAGTTTTCCATAACACTCCTCCTTGCTCATTCCGCAGGCTTTTGCCAGCTCAGCGACGCTGCCGTCGAAGCAGGTCTTGAGCTCTTCTTCAGACACTCCGCAGATGTCTGTGAACTCCGCATCCATGGAAATGTCGTTCAGGTTGTTCAGTCCGCTGAATATGCTCATCTTGCCGAGCTTGGTGACACCTGTCAGGAAGGCGAAGCGGATGAATTCGTCCTTGCCTTTGATGACGCTGTAGAATCCCTGAAGTTCACGGCGGAATTTTTCCATCAGATCTGGGGTGTCCATGTTGTCTATGATCGGCTTCTCATATTCATCGATGAGGATGACGACCTTGTTGCCGGTCTTGCTGTAAGCGGCTTCGATGACGGCCTCGAATCTGGATGCGGGGTTGGAGAAGTCTCCGTTCTTGCCGTAGGTTCTTTCCCATTTGGATAGAAACATATCAAGTTTCTCCTCAAGATCAGACACGGAAGTGTACCTGCTGCCCGTAAGGTCTATATGCAGCACGGGGTACGCAGTCCAGTCCTTTTCAAGCGTCTCCATCGAGAGCCCCTTGAAAAGCTCCTTCCGTCCGCGGAAATAGGCCTCCATCGTTGAGACGAGAAGGCTTTTCCCGAAGCGTCGCGGCCGGCTCAGGAAATAATATTTCCCTGTTGACGCGAGACTGTAGATCGCCGCTGTCTTGTCCACATAAACATAACCGCCTTCGCGGATTTCCGAGAAACTCTGTATTCCGATAGGGTACAACATGGCCGATTCGTTATCTGTCGTTCAAAGATAGCAAACATTTCCCAAACCTCAAATCACTGAATATTTCACCGGCAGGATGTAAGTTCCGGCATCTTTAACACTGAGTTTTACATAAAACGAGAATGTTCCGGTGGAGGCGACGTTTCTGTCAAGGGAGAAGCGGATCTTTCCTTCCGGTCTGGACATGCCAGACGCTGGGCTTATGTTAAGACCAGGATAGACTTTGGTAGGGTCCAGCAAGTTGCAGCTCAGCTGAATGAAATCGGACAAATCGGTCTTGTAGTTAAGTTCCACAACAGTGCTTCCGCTTCCTCTCGGGCCGCTTCCGAGATCTATTTCACTGCGATCTATGGTTAGATGGCCGGGACACGGGTCAAGAGTGAAATCGACATTGATGTCGTCAATGACATATTCTTTTAAGAGGGTCTGTTCATAGTGACTGTTTGAATATGCACTGACACTGACCCAACTGCGGTACGGAATCAGTCCGAAGGAATATTCACCATTCTCGTTGGTGATGGTGATGTCCTTGGAACTGTCGTTATAGACGGCTATCCCCTTCAGACCATTTCCCTCACGGTCTCGTACGACACCCTGCACATTTGCTAGGAATGATTCATCGGTAGTTGACACGGTGACATGAAGCGGCTGCCCGGTAGATTCACCGTAAGTGTAGGTACCTATGTTCAAGGTGAACTCCTTATCACCGGGAATCCGGTGGAACACCTTGACAGGCACATCCATGCTCTCGCCTGGCTCAAGGTTGCCACCCCAAGTCCAGCTATGTCTTCTGAGCCCTTCCAAGCCCTCAAGTATGTCGGCTATCTCAGTGTTACCCAACTCGAACGCTGGTCCGCTTCCCTTGATGTAGAAGTGCACCGGCTCTGAATATTCATTTGTCAGTCTTATGGTCTTTCGGCTTTCTCTTGGTCCGAACTCCAAACAATCCGGTTCAAAACTGATGGCGATTATGGGCTCAAGGACAACATCGATTGTGGTGTTCCTGTTTATGGTCACGTCCTTTTCTACCCTCTTGTAGTTCCGGCTTTCGATTATGAACTTGTAGTCTCCAGCCTTGACATCGTTCAAGGAGTAAGTCTTTTGAGATGAAGGCACATCGTACAGATCAAGATTCTCGTTGTGAGTCTCTGTTCCAACTTTGTCGAGCAACTTGATGCTTATGCCTATAAAGCGTCCCATGTCATTATCTGGATCTGAGACGGTTCCGGTAATCGAGAATGTTTCCGGATCGTCTGTGGTCTTGCAGGAAATTGCGAACATCGGGATGAGTGCAATTACGATGAACAGTGCAAAATATTTCTTCATCATTGTTTCATTTTTAGGACAAAGGTATGTAAATTAGCATAGATAAACAAGTCGCTTTATGATGATACCTGACTGGGCAAAGGAGCTGAACTGCTCCATTACCGTCTGTGATAGGGACGGTGTTATAAT
>DCMG01000079.1 GCA_002321335.1 Bacteroidales bacterium UBA1628
GCTCCGTGAACTGAGTCATACTTGAGCATGTAAGCAAGATACTCTGGATCGAGAAGGTCATTGATACCTACAACCTCGATGTCGTTTGAGAAATTCTCAACTGCTGCACGGAAAACCATACGACCGATACGGCCAAATCCGTTAATACCAAGTTTTACCATTTTAATTAGATATTAAATAAGTTGTTAATCTTTTTCATCTACTAAACTAACCGCAGCCTACACTGCAAAAGCGATGCAAAATTATTAAAAAATTGCGGAATTTAATATATTTGTGGGCTAAAATATTAATGGAATGTCTGATGAACTGAATATTCTGCTGACAAATGATGATGGCTATCAGGCCGGTGGCATTCATGCGCTGGCTGACATGATGCGTCAATTTGGCAGAATCACGGCGGTCGCGCCGAAATTCCACCAGTCCGGGATGTCAATGGCTGTCTCGATGGGAGGCCGGGCGATAGCCTACAAAGAACTTCCTACGAAGGACGGAGTGCGATGGTCCTACCTCGACGCGACCCCTGCAAGTTGCGTGAAGTACGGTCTGGACGAGATTTTCTGGCCGAATAAGCCGGATGTCGTGGTCTGCGGAATCAATCATGGCTCCAACGCTGCCACGGCGGCGAACTATTCCGGAACCCTCGGAGCGGCGGAGGAAGCAGCGTTGAACGGAATATTAGGCATTGGAGTCTCGCTCGACACGATGAGCCTGGACGCGGACTTTTCCGTTGTAGGTGAATATTTTCCCGGTATATTCAGAAAACTTTGGGCACATCACAATCCGAAGTCGGGAATATATTATAATGTCAATTTTCCGAATATTCCCGCTTCGGCAGTCAAGGGTATCCGTGTCGGGCATCAGGGACTGGGGCATTGGGAGAAGGAATTCAAGCCGTGGGACGCTGAGATATTCGCGAAAAGAGGCGTCCACCCTGAGGATCTTGGACACACATCATTTCCGAATGCTGAGGAAGGGGAGAGGCTCTACATGATGGTGGGGGAATTTAAGGATGATTCTCCGGCGGAGGACATTCTGGCTGACCACCACATACTTGCCGATGGCTACATCTCCATTGTCGCCCATAACATCAACAGTTCGGACCACGAGGAGATCGCCAGACTGAGCAGTCTTGGCTTCAATGAGGACTTTTAATGAATGTGCCAACGAATATGCCAGCACGGCGTTGGCTGAATAATCAAGGAATATGCGCTACTACATCATAGCCGGAGAGGCATCCGGGGATCTGCACGGATCCAATCTGATGCGCGGGCTCTACGCCGAGGATCCACTGGCCGACATCCGTTTTTGGGGCGGAGGACTGATGGATGCCGTGTACCATGAGCACCAGCAGGGAACCGGTCTTGTGAAGGACTACAAGGAAGGGGCTGTAATCGGCTTCACCCAGATCCTGATCCATGCCAGAGCGTTTGCCAAAAGGTTCACGGACTGCACGTCCGACATCCTTCGTTGGAAGCCTGACGTTGTGATTCTGATCGACTATCCAGGATTCAATTTCCGTGTGGCGGAGTTCGCCCACAAGGCCGGATTCAAGGTCTTTTACTATATCGCTCCGAAGGTCTGGGCCTCAAGGGAAAGCCGTGTGAAGAAGCTCAAAGCCTTTGTGGACAAGCTTTTCATCGTGTTCCCGTTCGAGATTCCGTACTTCACGAAGAAAGGTGTTGACTTTATATATAAAGGTAATCCTCTGATTGACGCCATTGACAACTCGGAAGCCTTCAAGGAGACCAGGGAGGAGTTCCTTGCCAAGACCGGGCTTCCGGACAAACCGATGATCGCCCTTCTGGCCGGATCCAGAAACGGAGAGATCAGTTCTATGATGCCGACCTTCATGACGTTCGCCGACAAGCTGCACGCTTTGCCGGAATATTCAGACTACCGCTTCGTGGTCGCCGCCGCTCCCGCGCGGTCGGAGGCCGATTACGCAAAGTACATCGGGGGGCGTGAATATGTCAGCGTGGTCTTCGGCCAGAGCTATGCGGTGATGCGCAACGCCAAGGCCGCCGTGGTCAACTCCGGGACGGCCTCGCTGGAATGTGCGCTGATCGGGACACCCCAAGTGGTGGCCTATAAAGGAGCTGAGATCAACTTCTTGATCGCGAAGATGATTATCAAGATCCAGTACATAAGTCTCGGGAATCTGATTCTTGACAGAATTTGCTTCCGGGAGCTGCTTCAGTATTATTTCACGCCGGACAACGTGTTGTACGAGGTGCGCAGGATGATCGAGGATGAGGAGTATCGTTCCGCGATGCTTTCCGGTTATCAGGAGATTCGTGACGCTCTTGGGGGCGAGGGGGCTTCCGCAGCTGTGGCCAGGGCTATGATTGAGGAACTTAGAAAGTAGTTTGGGGTATGGTCGCTGAGCTTGTCGAAGTGACCGACGGGACAGAATAACAATAATATGAATATGAAAAGAATAGCATTGATCGCATTGATGATTGTGGCCGGAACCGTGGCCGCACATTCACAGACGAAGCAGAGTCTGCCGGAAGAGATTTATGTCGAGGGCGGAAAGAATCATGTCCAGGGAATCGCCTACGACAGCGCTGCCGGCAATATGTACTTTTCTTTCACGACCAGTTTCATCAAGACTGACATGAATGGAAAGGTGATCGGGTCGATTGACAGGATTCAGGGGCATCTCGGAGCTATGACGTTCAACCCTTCTGACAGAAAGGTTTACGCCTCGTTGGAATGCAAGGATGATGTCATCGGCGCAGGACTTTCATCATTCGCCAAGGGAAAGTCTATGTTCTACATAGCTATCATAGATGTTGACAAGGTGACTGAAACCGGCATGGATTCCGAGAATAACGATGCATTCAAGATTGTCTGTGTCAGGGAAGCCACGAGGGATTACCACATTACAGGTTTCGCGGACAAGGATTACGAGCACTTCTACGGTTGCTCAGGCATTGACGGAGTGACAATCGCTCCGAAACTAGGAAAAAAAGGTGGAAAGAATTATCTTTATGTGGCTTACGGTATCTACGGAGACATTTACCGCAACGACAACAACCATCAGGTGCTGCTCCGCTACGACATCGGAAAATTGAATGAATATGCCGGGAAGGTGAAGTTCGGGGATTTTTACGGAGAGGGTCCCGCGAAGCCTTTAAGCAAGTATTTCGCTTACACGGGCAACACGAACTGGGGCGTTCAGAACCTGGCCTATGACGCGGAGACGGGGAAGATGTTCATGGCTGTGTACAAAGGACGCAAAAGCATATTCAAGAATTATGATATGTTTGTGTTCGATGTTGCCGCGAAGCCGGTGAAAAGGTCTTTGGCCGGGGTTCTTTATGACAAGACGAAGCACGAGGTGATCGGGTCGCAGGATAAGCCTGTCGAGGGATTTTACTTCAAGTATGGCGCTACTGGAATATGCCCTGTAGGCAACGGACTGTTCTATTTCGCTGAGCCGGGCAAGAACGCCGAGACGGGCAGGCAATATTCCAGAACGCATCTTTACCGTTGGACGGGGAATTTTGAGAAACCATTTGAAAGATTGTAGGTTTGATGGTCACTTCGACAGGCTCAGTGACCGCGGTATGGTCTCAGTGACCGCAGTGATGGTCGCTGAGCCTGTCGAAGCGGCTGCCGCTTAGGCCTCATAGCCTGTCGAAACGGCAGGGTTCAACGTCTCATGACGCTGAGGTCAACAAGTCCGGGAACTCCTTTCACGACAGCCTTGTCGGTGAACTGCCACCACGTCCATCCCTCAAAATCAGGTTTGTCCTTCTCATAATGCGCTATCCAGACCGGATAGTTATCGGTGATGTCCTTGCCGAGATAGTCTTTGGCGAACGAAGCCCCGGCATAGACGATTGGTTTCTTGCCGTAATGTTCTTCGATGATTCTGAGCCATTTGAGAGCCTCTTCGTTCAGTTTTCCCCTCGATCCTTCACGATGTATTGTCTCTATGTCCAGAACCGGAGGCAAATCTTTGAATCTCAGGTCACCCACAGTTTTGATGAACAGTTTGGCCTGAGCCTCTCCGTCCTTGGAACTTCTGAAGAAATGATAGGCTCCCCTTCTCAAGCCTGAGCGACCGGCGTCCGACCAGTTCTTCCTGAAATCCTTATCGACCAACGACACACCTTCCGTCGCCTTTATGAACACGAAACTGACCGGCCGGATGTCTTTGGCCATATGATGGTCCCTGATAGTTCTGCCATGCTTGTCTGTCAGTACGAAAAGGGAATCCCAAACTATGCCGCCGGCATTGTGATGTGAGATGTCGATTCCATAGCGCCAGTCGCCAGGGGGCACCTTGGCACCGGTCTCGCAGCCATCCTGACCTCCACGGATATTGTACACGGCAACAAAGGCAAGCACGATCACGGCAGCGATCCCGATAGCCGTCCATGCTCCCAAACTTACTTTTCTGGTTTTTTTCTTCTTGCCGGACTTGCGTTTCACAGGAGATGGCTTTCTCGCTCCCTTGTTTCCCTTGACGGGAACCCTCCTATTCTTGGATGTGGGTATATTCATAAAGCAAAATTAATGAATATTTCTGACTATCTTTGTACGCTGTATATTAAAAAAGAACTATGAACTGGTTCATCGAGATATTCACGGAACCGTCTTATATTCAGGCGATTCTTGTATTGTCGCTGATTTGCGCCGTTGGCCTTCTTTGCAATAAAATCAAGATCAAGGGGGTCAGTCTCGGCGTGACGTTCGTGTTTTTCGCCGGAATCATCGTCGGGCATTTCGGCCTCAGTGTCGATCCTCGCATGCTGGCTTTGGCGCAGAACTTCGGTCTTGTGCTTTTTGTGTTCACCCTTGGCCTGCAGGTTGGCCCCAGTTTCTTTCCTTCACTGAAAAAGGGAGGAATCAAACTGAATATACTGGCGTTCGCAGTGCTTCTGGCCGGCACTTTGATGACGTTGGGAATAAGTAAATTATGCGGCATATCGCTGCCGGTGGCGACTGGTCTTCTCACCGGTGCGGCGACCAACACTCCGATGCTTGGAGCCGCACAGCAAACCTTGCTCCAG
Source organism: Bacteroidales bacterium UBA1628 (assembly GCA_002321335.1). GTDB lineage: Bacteria > Bacteroidota > Bacteroidia > Bacteroidales > UBA932 > Cryptobacteroides. The sequence continues at coordinate 5,025 of DCMG01000079.1, forward strand.
ACCGACCCCGGAGCGGTGGATGTCTCGAACCAGATGGCCACAGCCTGCGCCGTAGGTTATCCTTTCGGTGTGATTGGAGTCATTTTGTGCGTTGTGATCCTTTCTGCCATATTCCGTAAGAACCGCAGCCCTAAGGATGTTCATGACAACCAGACTTTCATCACGGAGTTCAGGGTCAGCAACCCTGCGGTCTTCGGCAAGACCATCCGGGACATCATGAAGGACGCCCACATCAGAATTGTCGTGTCCAGAGTTTGGAAATATGCCGGCGAAGGCCGTGGGCAAGTGATCATTCCGGATGGTGACACGGTTCTTGAGGAAGGAGAGCATGTGCTTGTGCTGACCAGGGAGAAGGATGCAGGGGCCGCCGAGCAGTTGTTCGGCGAGAAGGTCGTGAAGGATTGGAACAAGAAGGACATTGACTGGAACCATCTGGACGGGATGCTGGTTTCCAGACATATTTTCGTGACCAAGACAAGTGTCAACGGAGCGAAACTCGGGGATCTTCATCTGCGCAACGCTTACAGGATCAACATCACAAGGGTGAACCGGGCCGGCATTGACCTGCTCCCGTCCCGTGACCTGAGACTCCAGATCGGAGACAAACTGACGATCGTGGGAGAGCAAAAGGCAATAGACAGAGTTGCGGAAGTCCTTGGCAATCAGGAAAAAGAACTCCGCAATCCGAATCTGCTGTTCATTTTCATCGGGCTTATGCTCGGCTTGATTCTGGGTAGCCTTCCGATTTCCATTCCCGGGATGAGTGTCCCGATCAGACTTGGGATAGCGGGTGGCCCGATTCTGATAGGTATCCTTATGGGGGCGTTCGGGCCGAGCATCCATCTGACCACCTACACGACACACAGCGCGAATCTGATGCTTCGCCAGTTCGGTCTGACAATCTATCTGGCTGGTCTTGGACTCAGCGCCGGCCCAGACTTTTTCGAGACGGTCTTGAGGCCGGAGGGCTTGTTGTGGATCGGAATCAGTGTGCTTTTGGCCGTAGTCCCGGTGCTTTTGGTCGGCTTCATCGCCGCCAAATTCTGCAAGACGGACTATTCGGAGAATGTCGGTATGCTCTGTGCGTCGATGGCCAACCCTATCGCCCTAAACTATGCCCTGACCACGGTTGATGATGACGAGCCGTCCGTTGCCTATGCTACTGTATACCCGATGGAAATGTTTCTGCGGGTGATTTCCGGACAGGTGCTGATGCTGCTTTGACGGGGGTATTGTTCGTGGAAGGTCACGTCGACTTGCTCAGTGAACGAGGGTGAACGTACACAATGTGGCGTGTTGTCTTTGTGTCTGCGTTGACTGGTTACTATGGTGGTTGTTACATCAAGCGTCAGCGGGGGTGTCTTACGATTTTAGAACGTATGAACCGGCATAGATCCGGGAGGATGAGTACCGGGGAGGTGCAGAGTAGGATCCAGCCCCAGTCTGAAAGATGGAGTGGAGAGACCTCGAAGAAGGCTCCGAAACAGTTGACGATCAGGAACTGGCCGATCAATATTATTCCTGCCACCATCAGGCAACCGTAGGAGGCGGATTCCTTGTACCTTTTGTGGTTGAAGAAAAAATCGAGAATATCCTGAAGAACGCTGTCGTCAGTCTTGAAATATCTGGCGTTGAAAAGGTTCCAGAACTGGAGCATTACGAATGTCGTGAAGAACACTCCCAGCTCGTAGCCGGAAAGATGCGCCTTTGTGTGGGCCGAGAACGCTCCGCTGAAGAACTCTCCGACAACATTCCAGTGAAGAAGATCTGTTACTGAACTGATGTCCATCCGCCAGAGAAGCTGCCAAAGAAGAGCCAGAAAGGCGAAGAAGAATATTCCTGAAAAGATTATGCGTTTCCCCATCTTCCGGTCGATGATGTGGCTCTTCTGGTTCCGTGGCTTTTCGTCCATCACCTTACGGTCCGGCGGGATCGAGGACAGGGCCATGGCCGCGAATGTGTCCATGATCAGATTCACCCAAAGCATCTGCGTGACTGTCAAAGGAGAGTCCAACCCGATGAACGCTCCCATCAGAACAATCAGACAGGCACAGACGTTGATTGTCATCTGGAACAGGATGAAGCGCTTGATATTCAAGTACAAGGAACGTCCCCACAAGATGCCTTTATTGATGCTGGAGAACGAGTTGTCTATGATCGTCACATCGCTGGCCTCTTTAGCCCTTGCCGTTCCGTCTCCCATCGAGAGTCCGACCTGAGCCTTTTTCAGGGCCGGGGCATCGTTCGTCCCATCGCCGGTGACAGCCACGACCTCGCCCATTTCCTGAAGCAGGGTGACAAGGCGGACCTTGTCCTCCGGGCGTGCGCGGGAGAGAACCCGTAGGGTAGGCAGAATCTCTTTTTTGAGATATTCATCACTCTTGGCAGCGAACTCGGAGCCTGTGATTGTCAGAGGGTTGCCCTCATCTTTGCTTATGATTCCGGACAGTCTGGCTATCTCGCAGGCCGTCAGGGAATTGTCTCCGGTCACCATGATCACCCGGACTCCGGCGTGACCGGAACAGGTGTCGATCGCTTGGCTCACATCATCCCTGATCGGATCCGCGATGCCGACAATGCCGATGAATTTGAGTCTCGAGTCTTCCGTTGACATGTTCCTGACCGCGAATCCCAATGTTCTCATCCCCTTCGACTGCCATGCCGCCAGAGTGGCGAGCACGCTATCCTTTGACTGGCCGCCGGCAATGATGTCGGAAGATTCCAGCAGAAGTTCCGGAGCACCTTTCACGAAGAGATATTCATTGCCGGAGACTGTGTCGATCGCCTCCGTGCTCATTTTCTTCCTTTCCGTCGAGAACGCCTCCTGGTTCAGGATTCTATAGGCGTTTCTACGCTCTGTATGGTCTATTCCCTTACTGTGTAGCCAAAGCAGAAGCGCCCCTTCCGTCGGGTTGCCGATAGCATGCGGCTCGCCATTCTCGGATGTGTTCAGCGCGGCTGTGGAGTTCACGGCTATGCTGTCGGTGATGACGCTTTCATCGACGCCCCAGAACTCGGATTCCACCACGCTCATTTTGTTCTTGGTCAGTGTGCCGGTCTTGTCCGTGCAGATGACGGTTGTCGCGCCGAGAGTCTCGCAGGCGTGGAGCTTCCGCACCAAGTTCTTCTCTTTTAGCATCTTCCGCATGCTCAGTGCAAGGCTGATCGTCACGCTCATCGGCAGACCTTCCGGCACAGCCACGACAATCAGCGTCACAGCGATCATCAGAGAGTTGAGCGCCACGCGGAAAATCTCGATGAATGAATATGTCCCCGCATCATTCGTTAGGAAGAATATGCTCATTCTCCCGACCACGATAAGTGTCGCGATGATGTAACTGGCGTAGGTGATCCACTTGGCGAGTTTGTTCAGCTGGGAGTTCAACGGGGTCTCGATGTCAGTCTCTTCCTGTAATATTTTCGCTCCCTTCCCTTCTTCGGTATCCGTGCCGACCGCCGTGACCTTATAGGTCGCGCTGCCTTCGATGACAGTCGTTCCGCGCAGCAGAAAGTTCTCCGGATAGGTGCTTTCCTCCGCATTGTCTCGTTTGGTTCTATCTTCCGTTGAACACGGACGGCCATCTGTGACAGCACTGTTTTTCGGTTGGGATCGCTTTTTCGTGAACGGCTCGCCCGTGAAATTCGACTCGTCTATGGTCAGATTCCTGTCGCTGAGCAGTATACCGTCAGCCGGAACCTCGTCCCCATTCTCCAGAACCACCACATCGCCGACACACACATCGCTTTTAGGAATCTCATAGGTCTGTGGAGTCTTGTCTCCGGCCCTTTTATGGCGCAGCACCTTGACCGGCCTCTCGTCCTTGGCCTTGTTCAGAATCTTGAACTCTTTCTCCGCCTTGACCTCGAAGATGAACCCGATTCCCGTCGCCAGGAGTATCGCCACCAGCACCCCCAGCGGCTCTATCAGGCACGAAGCGTCCCTTCCTGAATATGCAATCTCGTACACTGACACTCCCAGTGAAAGTCCCAGCGCCACCAACAGAATGATGATGATCGGATCCTTGAACTTCTCCAGATAAGCCTTCCAAAGCGGCTCCTTCTCCACCTCAGGAATGATGTTCCTTCCTTTCCCTTGGGCCACCTTCTCGGATCCATCGATAAGGTAATCCATTGTCTCTGTGCCGCTCTGTGCGAGCTCCACATTCGCCATGCCGGCCCTAGTCTCACCGTTTCCTTTCTCCATTGTCAATCCATTCTTTGAATATGCCCGCAAAGATACCACCCCACACTGATTCCATCACCAAGAATCCAATCGTTTGGAAAGTAAAAGAGAGTCTTCATCGGCAAAACAGAAGACTCATCATATAAATGGGATCCTGTTTTAACGGTAGATGTTTTGGCGGATGGGATAAAAATTGGTGGATGGGTATAAAAAATCATCGCAAGCACCTTATTCAGAATAACTTGCGATGATTTTTCAGCGGAGAGGGAGGGATTCGAACCCCCGGAGCCTCGCAGCTCAACAGTTTTCAAGACTGCCGTAATCGACCACTCTACCACCTCTCCAAACTTTGCCCCCAACTATTTTGGGATTGCAAAGGTAAATATTTTTTTCTTTTAAGCAAAAATATTGCGGAAAATATCTTCAAAATATTTTCAAAATCCTTTGGAGATATTGTCTGCGATGGATTGAATCAAGCGTTCCCGGGCTTCAATGCTGGCCCAGGCTATGTGCGGGGTCAGGCTTAGACGCTCCGGATGTCTGGTATGAAGGAGCGGATGGTCCGCAGGAATCGGTTCGACCGAATAGACATCCAAGGCGGCTCCGCCGATGACGCCCTCATCGATGACTTTGGCGAGCGCTGTTTCCTCAACTATGCCGCCACGCCCCATATTCACGATGATGGCCTTAGGCTTCATCATCCTAAGTTCATCCTCGCCCACAAGGCCGGCGGTACGTTCATTGAACGGAGCATGGACAGAAATCACATCAGACTCGCGCATGAGACGCTCCAGGGGTACTGAAGGATATTCTGAACTATGGTTCGTGCCGGAAGTGGAATAATAGACCACCTTCATGCCGAACGCGGTTCCTATTCTGGCCACTTTGGCGCCTATGGCTCCCAAACCGATGATTCCTAGTGTCTTGCCGGCCATCTCGATGAAAGGTCTTGAATAATCAGTGAACAACCCGCTGCGTGAATACGCTCCCGACTTCACGACATTGTCAAAATAGGCTCCGTTGCCCAGAAGGTTAAGAATATGCATGAAAGTTTCCTGAACAACAGAATCCGTGGAATAGCCGGCCACATTTCTGACAACTATTCCACGCTTGGAACAGGCATTGACATCAATGTTGTTGATGCCTGTGCCGGCCTCACATACAAGCCTGAGTCTCGGGGCCGCATCCAACAGCCGGTCGTTCACCTTTATCTTGTTAACAATCACTACTTCGCAGTCTCCGACCCGGTCAATGGCCTCCTCCGGAGTTGAATTCGGCCACGCGGTCAGTTCCCCAGTCCTCTCGATCGGTGCCAGCGATGACGTTCCCATCGTACCGGCATCCAGAAACACTATCCTCATCTATTTCAAAATTTTCCGCTAATATAAGCATTTTGACAAGCGTTAAAAATAAGCAGATAAAGATTCAGCGGTATTTTTTTTCATGAAAACACTTTTCAGAAGCCGTTTTGATTTGTTTGTTTGAAGGAATATGGGTTCAATGCGATGGCCTGATGGTTTTTCTTCCACTCTATGGTCTCAGCGGTCCTCAGTGGTCTCAGGCATCAAGTGGTTGCCGATTTCGGGAATATTCGTAAATTTGTTACCTTTTTGACTATGATGTTATGGAAGTATTCAAGAGATATGTGATGCTGTGCGTCGGGCTGCTGATAGTGGCGTTCGGGGTGGCTTTTTCTATTCTGGCGGATCTGGGAACCTCGCCGATCTCGTGCCCGCCGTACGTGGCGAGCATGCTGTGTCCGCTCACGGTCGGGGAGGCGACGATCGTGATGCACTGCATATTCATTCTGATTCAGATGGCGCTTCTTCGGAAGGATTACGATTGGGTTCAGCTGATGCAGCTGCCGGTGGCGTTTGCGTTCGGGTACATGACGGATTTCGCCTGCTGGTGCATCGCGGATGTGCCTTGTCCGAACTACCTTATGCAGGTGGTATGGTGTCTTGTGGGCATCGTGCTTGTGGGCATCGGAGTAGCCTTTGAGGTTGTGGCCGGAGTAGTGACCCTTGCCGGTGAAGGACTTGTGCTTGCCATCTGCAAGGCGTTCAAGACCCGCTTCGACATTACGAAGGTGGCTGTTGATGTCTCGCTTGTGGCTCTGGCGTGCATTGCCTCGCTCATCTGGCTTGACGGCATTCACGGTGTACGTGAAGGGACTCTCGCCGCAGCCCTGCTCGTCGGAGTCATCGCCCAGTGGTGCAACAAACCGGTCGAGAGGCTGGCCGAAGTGTCAGGGATAAAAGTTAAATGAGCGGACCGGGAAGTCTTTGGCATTATGGCATTAATGTAGGGACAGAATGCCACCGGAAAATGCAGGGACATCCACTTTTGACGAATATAAGGACATGGGTTTGATAGAAGAATATATTTCTTACATCAGGGACATCCGGAGATATTCAGTCAGGACGCAGATGATATACTCGGATGTGCTGAGGGAATTCTCCGGATTCTGCGGGGCAGGTGGTGACCAGACTTTGTTGGAATCGCTTAATCATCAGACAATCAGGAGTTATGAGGTTTTCCTTATGGATGCCAAGGGCGACTCTCCGAGAACGGTCAGGCTGCATCTGTCGGTGCTGTCGGGTTTCTGTCGGTTTCTGATGAAGGAGAAAAGGCTGACGGCCAACCCGGTGCGGACTGTGGCAAAACCGAAATCCGAGAAAAGGCTGCCTGCGTTCTACAGGGAGGAGTCTATGAATGAATATTTCGCCGGGACGGAATGTGACGCTTCCGAGGAGAACCTGGCCCTGATCACGGGGCAAGACAAGGCCTCCGAGGCGGCATATTCAAGAAGATTGGAGAGGCTCATCGTGTCGATGCTTTACAGTACCGGGATGCGCCGCGCGGAGCTGATCGGGCTTCGGATCAGGGATGTGGATTTTTCGCGGCGGACTATGACTGTGAGGGGAAAAGGTGACAAAGTGAGAGAAATTCCGCTTGTTTCTTCGCTTTGTAAGGAAATTTCATTATATTTACAATCAGTTGAAACGATGGTTGGTCGCACCAGATCGGCTGACGAGCCGCTGGCGGTCACCTGCAAGGGCCTGAAACTCTATCCTGTGTTTGTGGACAGGACGGTAAAGAAGGCTCTTGGACAGGTTGGAAGCATCACCGGGAGAAAGTCTCCGCACGTGTTGAGGCACTCCTTGGCCACTGAACTTTTGGACGAGGGTGCGGATCTCAACTCCATCAAGGAACTTCTCGGTCACTCCTCGCTGGCAGCGACGCAGGTCTACACGCACAACACCATCGAGAAACTGAAAAAAGTTTATGTTAACGCCCACCCAAGGGCAAAAAGCGGAGGTAAAAATGGAGATTAGAGTAAAATCCCTGAAGTTCGACGCGGATCAGAAACTGCTCGACTATGTAGAGAAGAAGGTCTCGAAACTTTCCAGGTTCAGCGACCATCTTGACGGAATGGAGGTGACTTTATCTTTGCTCAAGGAGCCGGACAACAAGAATGTCAGGATCCAGACAAGGGCCTACGGCCAGGATCTTGTCATCGAAAGGAACTCGACCTCTTTTGAGGATGCGGTCAGCGCTGCTGTCGATCTGATGAAGGAGAAGATCGTGAGGACAAAAGAAAAGAAATTTGATGCATAGAATGAAAAAGAAATTGATCTTGAGTCTGATAGCCGTGGCTGGCATCGCCGCCGCGTGTGGTCAGCAAAGAGGAGTTGGAAGACAGGCCGCCGGAAATGGCGGGCCTGTCTTTCTTGATGAAAGTAAAACCATTGAGGAAAGGGTGGAAGACGCTCTTTCGAGGATGACGACCGAGGAGAAGGTTGCGATTCTTCACGCGCAGTCAAAGTTCAGCTCGGCGGGAGTGCCTCGTCTTGGCATCCCTGAGATCTGGACCACCGATGGGCCTCATGGAATCCGTCCTGAAGTCCTTTGGGACAAATGGAACCAGGCAGGATGGACGAACGACTCGTGCACGGCCTTCCCGGCTCTGACGGCCTTGGCGGCAACATGGAATACGGAGATGTCCGCCCTTTACGGCAAAAGCATCGGCGAGGAAGCCCGCTACCGCAAGAAGGACGTGCTCCTCGGACCTGGCGTGAACATCTGCAGGACTCCTCTCAACGGACGCAGCTTTGAATATATGGGCGAGGACCCTTATCTTTCAGGACGCATGGTCGTGCCCTATGTCAAGGGTGTACAGAGCAACGGTGTGGCCGCCTGCGTGAAGCACTACGCTTTGAACAATCAGGAATATAACCGCTTCACGACTAATGTGACCGTCGATGACAGGACTCTCTACGAAATCTATCTCCCGGCGTTCAAGGCAGCTGTGCAGGAAGGAAAGGCCTGGGCGATAATGGGGTCCTACAATCTCTACAAGAATCAGTGGTGCTGCCAGAATCAGTACACCCTGAATGACATCCTTAAGGGTGAGTGGGGATTTGACGGTGTTGTCATCAGTGATTGGGGCGGAGTCCATGACACTGATCAGGCTGTGAACAACGGATTGGACATGGAGTTCGGAACTTTCACCAACGGACTTAGCTGGTCAGCCTCCAACGCCTATGCCAACTATTACCTTTCAGGACCTTACCTTAAAGGGCTTCAAGAGGGCAAATTCTCTACTGATGTACTTGACAACAAGGCACGCAGAGTCCTCAGATTGATGTTTAGAACTGTCATGGACAAGAATCGTCCTTACGGTTCGTTCGTCAGCCCAGAGCACATTGCTGCTGCAAGAAAGATTGGTGCTGAATCCATTGTTCTTCTCAAGAACGATGGTGGCATTCTTCCGATTAAGAATGCGAAAAAGATTCTTGTGGTTGGCGAGAACGCTGTCAAGATGATGACTGTTGGTGGCGGAAGTTCTTCGCTCAAAGTTAAGAATGAGGTTTCTCCATTGGAGGGCATTCAGGAAAGATTCGCTGACGCGGAAGTTGTCTATGAGCGCGGCTATGTAGGGGACGTCGGTGGTCAGTACAACGGTGTCACAACAGGTCAGGACCTCAGCGAGAGTCGCTCGGCTGAGAAACTGATCGCTGACGCTGTGGCCGCTGCCAAAGATGCTGATTATGTGATCTTTATAGGCGGTCTGAACAAGAGTGAACATCAGGATGCCGAGGGCGAAGATAGGGAAAGCTACGAACTGCCATATTCACAGGACACTGTCATTGAGGCTCTTGCCGCTGCCAATCCTAAGTTGGTGGTTGTGAATGTCTCCGGAAATGCTGTGGCGATGCCGTGGGTCAGCAAGGTGCCTGCGATAGTTCAGGACTGGTACCTCGGAAGCGAGGCCGGACACTCATTGGCCGATGTGCTTTCTGGAGATGTCACTCCTTCTGGTAAGTTGCCGTTCACAATCGGAGCAACTTTGGCAGACTACCCGATTCAAAGCGAGATCCAGTACCCTGGAATCCCTCGTAAAGAAACCGTTAAGATGGGTATTCAGGACAAGATTATCTACGACGAGACCTACACTGAGGGAATATTCGTGGGTTACCGTTGGTTCGAACACAGTGCCATCAAGCCGACCTTCCCGTTCGGCTATGGACTCAGTTACACTACATTTGAATATGGCGAGCCTAAGACTTCCGGTTCTATCGACAAGGGACTGACCGTCACCGTTCCGGTGAAGAACACAGGCTCTGTGGCCGGTGCGGAAGTTGTTCAGATCTATGTAAGCGCTCCTGAAAGCTCTGTCGAGCGTCCGGTAAAGGAACTCAAAGGATTCGGCAAGATATTCCTTGAGCCAGGCAAGTCTGGTGAGGTGAAAGTCACCTTGGACAAGGCGTCCATCAGCTATTTCGATGCCCAGAAGCATGATTGGGTGGCTGAGAAAGGAAACTACAGGATTCTTGTCGGCGCGTCATCCGAGGATATTCGTAAAACAGTTGATTTCAAATACTAATGCGGCCTTGAATGGCTAAGGGAACAGTCAATGTCGGCAGCCAGTGCCGTGAGATAATCGCTGCTGTCAAGTCAGGACAGTTCGCCCCCGTCTATCTTCTGATGGGGGACGAACCGTACTATACGGACATGGTCTGCGATGCTCTCATCGAGAATGCCCTTGACGAGGCTTCGAGGGATTTCAACGAGACAATCTGCTATGGCTCGGACGTGGATGCGGACACGGTCATCACTGCCGCGAGACGCTTTCCGATGATGGCCGAAAGGCAGTTGGTTGTCGTGAAGGACGCTCAGGCGATGCGGGATTTGGAGAAACTCTCGGTCTATTGCGAGAAGCCTTTGGATTCCACGGTTTTGGTCTTGCTGATGCGTGGTGCGTCTGCGGACAAGCGCAAGGCTTTGTACAAACAAGCTTCCAAGAGTGGGATTGTCGTAGAGTCCAACGCGTTGAGGGACTATGAGATGCCATCGTGGATTGCGCAGTATTTCTCTGGCCGTGGACTGACCATTGATCCGGAGGCAGCTGCTTTGTTGGCGGAATCCGCTGGCACAAACCTGGGACGCATAGCAGTCGAAACCGACAAGATGCTGAAAAATCTGCCGGAAGGAACGAAGCAGATAACTGTCTCAGACATCGAACGGAATGTGGGCATCAGCCGGGAGTTCAGCGTGTTTGAGTTGACAAAGGAACTGTCGGCTAAAAACGGCCCGAAAGCCTTGCGGATAGCGGCCCGCATCGGTGAGGCCGCGAAATTCGCCATGCCTATGGCTGTAAGCGCTCTCTATACCCATTTCGCCAGAATCCTGAAATACGCCGCATTGAAGGAGAAGAGCCGCTTCCCGGACAAAACCGCCGTCGCGGCCGCCCTGCAGGGCGTGAACCCCTACTTTTGGAAGGAATACGACACAGCTGTGGCCAACTACCCGGTCCGCAAGGCGATGGAAGTGATCTCCCTTCTTTGTGAATATGACTACAAAGGCAAGGGCGGAGAGGCCGGGGAGGCCACGCCGGGAGAATTGCTTGTTGAATTGACCAGTAAGATTTTATCTATATAAGCTTTATGAGCGAGAACATTATCGAATGCAGGGACATCTGCAAGAATTTCGGTGAGAAAGTAGCGCTTGACAAAGTCAGCGTGAACATCCCGAAAGGCGGAATTTTCGGTCTGCTCGGCCCTAACGGAGCCGGAAAGACCACTCTTATCCGCATAATTAACCGGATAACTATTCCGAACGGAGGAGAAGTTTTGTTTGACGGGCGTCCGATAACCCAGTCAGACGTAGAGAAGATAGGCTATCTGCCAGAAGAGCGCGGGCTTTACCGCAAGATGGAGGTCGGAGATCAGGCAATGTATCTGGCCCAGTTGAAAGGCATGAGCGCTGCTGACGCTCGTAAGGCGTTGAAGGAGTGGTTTGTGCGTTTCGGAATCCAGGATTGGTGGAAGAAGAAGGT
>DCMG01000039.1 GCA_002321335.1 Bacteroidales bacterium UBA1628
CACTGTCGGAGGCTTCCGATGTGATGAGGGACAACCTTATATTAAAGGTGGGATTCTGCCACGGTGACGATGAGAGTTACGGCACCGAGGACCTGCCTTTGACTTTCGAGGTCAGCGAGACCAACACTCTGAAACTGTCCTGCTCGTACCAATTCCCTGTATATTAGCGTGTCCTTTCGTGTCGGGATGCCTGCTTTTATCTTTGTGTAAACATTGATACAGAAGATGAAAGCAGACACATTCCAACTGGCAAGGGACATAATGCAGGGAAGATGGCTTGTCGCCAATCCTGACACGCTGCTTCCGGTGGCCAGGGCTTTTCTCAACAGACTGCCTGTGGAGATGGAGGTGAAGGCTGCGGTGGTCTCCACCGTGGCTGATTCCGGTGCCGAGGCCGAGGAATCAAAGAGTGTAGCCATCGTTCCCCTACACGGCACGATGACCAAATACGACACGTGTGAAAGTTACGGAACAACATTCATAGCTAAAAAGATCCGGGAGATGGCCGATGACGGTAATGTCATCGGTATCGTCCTGGACATCGACTCTCCTGGCGGAAGCTGTTCGGCAATTCCGCCTATGCTCGAAGCGATCGGTTACGCCAAGTCCAAAGGGAAGCCGGTATATGTGCACGCTGACTGCTGCGCTTCGGCTGCCTATTGGGTGGCCTCGCAATGCGATGCGATCTATATGGACAACGATCTCTCAGAGGTCGGATCCATCGGTGCTATGGCGGTCTTTGTGGACTCCACGGCGGTCAATCCGGCGACCGGAGAAAAGACCATTACCGTCTATCCGGATGAGTCCTCAGAAAAGAACCGCGCCTACAGGGACGCTCTGACGGGCAACTTCGATGCGGCCAAGGCTGAACTCAAGCCGCTGGTGAATCAGTTCCAGGATGCGGTCGTGTCCGGAAGACCGAATATTCATAAAGAAGAGCACGGTGTCTTGAGCGGAGCGATGTTCAGCACCGCCGATGCCTTGCGTCTGAATATGGCCGATGCAAAGAAGACCCTTTCAGAGACCATAGAAGCTGTCTTCGCACTCACAAGCGTTTAACCAATCTTTTTCATAATGGATAAGAAAACTCTCAACAATTCCAAGATGGGCCGACTTGTGGCCCGTCTCTTCGGCAAGAGTGAGCTTGACGTCAAGGACGGCAAGGTCTCCCTTTCCGATCAGGAGCGGCAGAAGGTTCTGGAGAACTATGGCCAGGACTTTCTCGACAAACTGGAAAGCATCAACCTCGATGAGGAGGGTGATGCCGTGACCCTTTTCGATGCGGCGGTAGCTGCAAAGACCGCTGAGGCCACAGCGGCTCTTAAAGAGCAGGTGAAGAAACTCCAAAAGGACGTTGTCTCATTGGCTTCCGAGCCGGAGCCTAAGCCGGTGGCCACGGCAGTGCCTGCATCCAAGGAGGCCAAGGTCTTCGCCATCAATATGGCGGCGGCCCACAACAAGATCGTGAAGGAGGCTCTTGATTCCGTCAATCCTTACGCCTTCACCGCGCTGGAAGACGCCTCAATCAACATCACGGATCTCAACTCAGAGTTCTCGATGGTGATGCCTCCTAAGATGAAGCTGGAGCTTCTGAACAAGAGGATCTACAACGGCTTCGACGACGCCAAGTACATGACGCGGATCCAGTCCAACACGGACTACATCGCAAGCGCGGCCATCATGTCCGAGGTGTCACAGCAGTTCACTCCGAAATGGACTCCAAAGGGAGCGGCCAAGTTCACTCCGATCAGGATTCCTTACCGCCGTCACAAGCTGAACGTGCTGATCCAGCCGGCTGATGTGCTCAAGAGCTGGCTGCTCTATCTCTACGAGCAGGGCAAGACGATGTCCGACATGCCTATCACACGCTACATCATCGAGAACCACATCCTGCCTAAGGTGCTGGATGACATCACCATCTCGATGATTGCGAAAGGCAAGTTCGTAGACGCCGGCGTTGTCGCTGACGGCGATGCCGGAAAGGCGGCCAAGAACTCCATGGACGGTTTCGAGACCATCCTTGTGGAGGGCAAGACCGATGAGAACTGCAAGATCAACTACTACAAGGCAGCGGCGGATCCGATGGCTATGTCCGACTCCGAGCTCCTTGCCTACGTTGACGGCTTCGTGGACAGCATCTCCGGCCTGTTCGCACACATCGTGACCATCCACTGCTCGGAGCAGTTGTTGACCCGCTACAAGAGGGCCGACTTCGCCGTGAACGGCAAGTACACTGGATTCGAGAACGACGGAGGCATCCGCTTCACGAACTTCCACCTTGTTCCTCTGAAGTCGATGTACAACTCCCCTATCCTCTTCGCGACTCCGAAAGAGAATTTCGTGGAGTTGGTTGACCTTTCCAAAGCTGAGAACTGCATCGTCAAGATCGAGGAGCAGAACTATGACGTGAAGGTTTTCGGCGAATATTCTCTCTCAGTAGGCTTCAAGATTGCCGAAGCTGTCTATGCCGCAGTTCCTGACGGCTACACTCCGGTGGACAGCATCGTTTCCGATGTTCCGGACACCAACAAGTGGGAGAACGGAAAGAAGGCTTCTGAGACAAAGGACCAAAATTCTGACACCAAAGACCAGAACGCCGGGTCAGATCCTGACCAGAACGCCGGTGCATAACCAATAACATCCACGAATTATGGCTTACGTAAAATCATCAATTCCAAGACCTGGTGACGGCGCTGGTTGCGCCGCCAACAGGAAATCACAAATCATCCTCATCGATGTGGAGGATGTGGCCAGCGAACCTACAAGAGAGGTCGGGAACTGCGTTGTGACCGGTGACATCACCTTGAAGACCAGCGCAAAGGCGATCTCGATCTATGCGACAGCGTCCACCATCCAGATTACCGAGGAACTTTCCGGTGATCCGGACGCCGAGGGCATCAAGACCGGAATCGTGTTTGACCACCCGGGCAACTCGGTGGCAATCAAGAATTTCATCGAGGTGTTCAAGAACCGTGGTGTGATCGCCATCGTGCAGGAATGCGACGGAACTACCGCGGGACGCCCTCAGATCATGGGACGTGTCTGCAACCCTCTCAGGCTTTCGCTTGAGACCAAGATGGACGGAGAGGCTACCAAGAGGACACTGACCTGGAAGCAGGCGCTGCCTGACAAGTTCCTTGCCGGTGAATATTCCGGAGAGATGCCGGAAATCGCTGACGCATCCACAACCACGTCTGGAGGAGCTTAGCGGATGACCAAAAGCGACACTTCCAAAGTCCCTGACAAGGTTGCGGACAATTCCGCAAACAAGACCAATTTGGTTGTCTGTGCCTACGAAGGCACGGACGGCCAGTTGTCTAAAGTCTGGGAGAAGATGACGGGTGTCAAGCCTGTTGTCATCACGACCAAGCCGGACGCTGACATCCGAGACATCCTTGCCGGAATCATCGCTGACAACAATGTCGCCGATGACTTCATCCTGGCTCCAGCCAACTGCCTTCCTTGCTCAAAGATCTCAATGGAGGAACTGGCCACGCCACTTGTTTTCCTTGACGTACAGGGCAACAAGGTCTATGGCGAAAGGCTTCCCAAACCCTTCTCCAAGGAGAAGTTGGTGGAGATGCTTCCCGCTGACGGCAAGACATCGGAAGAGTTCCTGAAGGACTACTTCAAGAAGAATCTTCACAGGCCGATCGAGGCGGGATTCCGGTTCGGCAACATCGTCACTCCGGTCTATAGGGCTAATCCTTGCGAGCACCTTGTCATCGAGGCGTTCGTCCGCAAGAAATTCGTGTTCACCACACCGCAAGGCTATGCGGCCATCACACATCTGATTGACCAATACCTGCTGAATGAGTAACGAGATTGACAGATGGATATGTTCGGGAGCCGAGGTCACTGAAGGACTTCGGCTCTTGAGCATATACGC
>DCMG01000033.1 GCA_002321335.1 Bacteroidales bacterium UBA1628
CGCTTGTCTCCGGTCAGCATCACCGTCTTAGTCACGCCTTCCGCCTTCAACGCCTTGATCGCATCAGCAGAATCCGGCTTGATCCTGTCAGAGACCACAATGTGTCCGACATACACACCGTCAACACTCACATGAACTATTGTCCCGTTCTTCTCGCAAGGCTTCCACTGCGCTCCGACAGCGTCCATCATCTTTGTGTTTCCGACACAGACGGTCTTCCCGTTCACCACCGCGCGCACTCCGTGACCGGCGATCTCCTCCACATTCTCGACAGAGCATCCGTCAGACTCATTAGGGTAGGCGTGCTTCAACGAGACAGCAATCGGGTGGGTGGAATATCTTTCCACGTGAGCGGCAAGATGCAGAAGTTCCTTTTCGTCAATGTTTTCTGGGTGGACGGCTGTCACATCGAAGACTCCTTCGGTCAAGGTACCGGTCTTGTCGAAGACCACAGTTCCGACCTTTGCCAAAACCTCAAGGTAGTTGGAGCCTTTGATCAGGATTCCTTTTGAGGAGGCTCCACCGATGCCTCCAAAGAATGAAAGCGGAACCGAGATAACGAGGGCGCAAGGGCAGGAAACGATCAGGAATGTCAAAGCCCTGTAGAGCCAAGTCGCGAACGAGTCTCCAAAATCGCCGGACAGGATTGGTGGAACAAACGCAAGGACAAGGGCGGCAATCACAACCACAGGGGTATAAATCTTTGCGAACCTTGAGATGAAGCTCTCGCTCTTGGATTTGTTCTCGGACGCGTTCTCTACAAGGTCGAGTATCTTTGAGGCCGTGGATTCTCCGAACGCCTTCGTGACTTTCGCGCGGATGACTCCGGTGAGATTGACGCAGCCGGAGATGATGTCGTCGCCTTTGGCTATTCTTCTCGGCACGCTTTCTCCGGTCAGAGCCACAGTGTTAAGACTTGAGGTGCCTTCGAGAACGATTCCGTCCATAGGAACTTTCTCACCCGGCCTCACAACGATGGTTTCGCCTATCTTGACATCTTCTGGATTGACTGTCAAGACCTTTCCGCCACGCTCCACGTTGGCGGTGTCTGGTCTGATGTCCATAAGTTTGGAGATTGACTTCCGGCTGCGCCCCTCAGCGATATCCTCGAAGAGTTCCCCTACTTGGAAGAACAGCATAACGAAAACAGCTTCCGGGAATTGTGTCTGGGCTCCGGGAAGGAATCCGATGCATAGAGCACCGATGGTGGCGATGCTCATCAGGAAGTCCTCGTCGAAGAAATCGCCTTTGACGATCTTCTCGCCGGCTTCAAGAAGGGTGTCGTAACCAGCGATGAAATAAGGAATTAAATAAACAAGGAGAAGTTGCCAGACACTGAGGTCAAGTCTCTTCTCCACCAAGACTGCCACGCCTAACAGGGCGGCTGAAAGAATGATTCTTGCGAATCTGATTTTGTTTTCCTTTTCCATATTCTTTCTTTGACTTAAATTTCAACGGTGCAAAGGTCAAAAAAAAATCATGCAACCGGGTTGCAAAGTGCAAAAATGCGTAAATTTGTAAAATGAATATGCCAAACGTGAACATTACAGAGCTGCTTGAGAGGCACGACATCAAAGCCACGGCCAACAGGCTGATCGTGGCGCGGACACTTCTTACCGAGAAGCGTCCGCTGAGTCTGATGGAGCTTGAGGATAAAATCGGCACGATTGACAAATCTGGGATATTCAGAAGCCTCACCCTATTCAAAGAGCACCACCTTGTTCATGCGATAGAGGATGGCGGCGACGGCACCAGATATGAGCTATGTCTGAGCCACGATTCCGATAAGGATGAGGACGCGCACGTCCATTTCTTCTGCGAGAAATGCCACCGCACCTTCTGTCTTGAGGACATACACATCCCGCCGGTGACACTCCCGGAGGGATATTCAGAAACCACAGCGAACTACCTTATTAAAGGAATATGTCCGCTATGCTCCAAATAAACCATGGCGGAAAGTAATCTTAAAGGGCATCTGGCCTTGCTCACGGCCTACACGATCTTCGGGGTCAACATCGTGTTGACGAAGGACATCTCCAACTCAGGAGTTGTCTCCCCCATCGCCTTGTTCACGATGAGGGCCATTGGCGCATCCGTCCTGTTCTGGCTGATCTCTTTGTTCACACCCAAGGAAAAAGTTCCCGCCAAGGATCTGGTTCAGATTGCGTTGGCTTCCATATTCGGACTTTTCATAACGCAGTACACCTTCCTGAAAGGCATCACTATGGCCACAAGCATCGATGCTTCAATCATCGGTACCCTCGGTCCGATCTTCACGATGTTCTTCGCTTTCATATTCGTGAAAGAGCCGATCACCGCGAAAAAGGCTACCGGAGTGGGGATCAGTTTCCTCGGAATCATATTCCTGATTTTCAATTCAGTGCATAGCCACAACGGGGTCGAAGCGACAAAACCGCTAGGCTTCATCCTGCTGTTCCTTAACAGCATCAGCTTCTCGCTGTACCTCGGAGCGTTCAGGCCGCTCATCCAGAAATATTCAGTGGTAACCTTCATGAAGTGGATGTTCCTCTTCTCCCTGCTGATGTCACTGCCTTTGTCTGTAGGTGACCTGATTTCTACGGATTACTCCGCCATCAGATTGCCGCAGATGCTTGAAATTGGTTTTCTGGTGTTTTTCGCCACGTTCGTGGCCTATTTCCTGATTCCTGTAGGGCAGAAAAGCGTCCGTCCGACAATAGTCGCGATGTACACTTACCTTCAGCCGATACTTGCCTGTATGCTCAGCGTCATCGGCGGAATGGACACGATGACATGGCAGAAAGTCATCGCCATCATCATGGTTTTCAGCGGAGTGGCCGTCGTAAACCGGAGCCGCGCCGCGTCACACAATCCAAGTCTCAAACATTAAAACTCTATGAATATGAAAAAGATCATCCTTGCTTTGGCAGCCGCCGCGCTAGCCACCTCCGCACTCGCTCAGGAAGTCATCAAGCTTCCGCAGCCCGACAAGAACGTGTCTATGCCTCTCTACCAAGCGCTTCAGCAGAGAGCGTCTGTACGTGAATATTCTGACGCACAAATCAGTGACGCGACTCTGTCACAGTTGCTTTGGGCCGCATGCGGGGTTAACCGCGAGGACGGAAGACTGACAGTTCCGTCAGCCATGAACACACAAGAGGAGATAGTCTATGTCTGCCGCGCCGATGGGGCTTGGCTGTTCAACGCCCATAATAATACCTTGACCAAGATTTCAGAGAAAGATATCCGCTCAGACCTGGCCGGCCGCCAGACTTCTGTCGCTAACGCCCCTTTGTTCCTCGTGATCGTCTGCGACCTTAACAAGTACAAGTTCCGCGATGAAAGAACCGCGATGTTCGGAGCGCTCGACGCAGGTTACGTCTCCCAGAACATCTGTCTTGCATGCGAGGCTCTCGGGCTGGCGACAGTTCCGCGCGGAAGCATGAACCACGAAGCGGTTAAAACCGCCCTTGGCCTCAAGGACGGACAGGAACTTTTGCTTAATCACCCTGTCGGACACGAGAAAAAGTAACCCCTCTTACTATCGCTCCAAAATGTTTTAATCTCCTGTTTATAAAACACATAAGTCCCGTCATCACTCAATGGCGGGACAATTTTATATATTCAAAAATATAATATTTTACGTTTTTTTACTACCTTAGCGGATTGTAAAGTAAAAGAACAATGGCTATTACAACCAAGG
>DCMG01000065.1:0-27384 GCA_002321335.1 Bacteroidales bacterium UBA1628
AAATTGTGTTAAACTCACGTTGAGAAAGAGTACGGACCTTTCTTTAGTGGTGAGAAGGTGTCCATAATGGTGGCGGATTCTCCAGAAGAGCATACTTACACTATGTCCATATATGTTAAACAAGGGCGTGATGGTGTCTATAATCTTGTGAGTCAAGGAAAGTATGGAACTTCGTATGTGATACCATAATATTCATCATTATGAATGAACTGTGCGCCGAAGTGATTCTGATGACCAAGTTAAGTGAATATAACTGAGTAATGATGAAAAATCGTATTATAGGTATTTTATTGGTGATTCTTGCTATGCCACTGGTTTCGTTTGATTGTCTTTGCCAAGATAACGAGACGGCCTCGATGACCATAGACAGGATTAAGGATCGTTTCAGAGTGCGGTTTGTTTACGATTCTGAACTCGGAAAACTTCTTGATAAGAAATGTGAAGAAACTTCCGTCGAGGGATTGTCGCTTGAACAGGCCTTGGGTAAACTTTTGGAAGGCACGGGAATCAAGTGGGAAATTCGTGGTGACTATGTGGTTCTGACACGTGACATTTCGGCCAGGAAACGTTATACGGTTTGTGGGTATGTCACGGATGATGCGACGGGGGAAACGTTGATAGGAGCGGGAATTACGGTCGCTTCGACAAGCTCGGCGACCTGGAAAATCCACTCAACGACCGGTCTGGATGGGAATGCGTCGGCCGGAAAGACCGGCACCTCCACCAACAACTTCGGCTTCTACTCTT
This sequence comes from Bacteroidales bacterium UBA1628, assembly GCA_002321335.1. Lineage (GTDB taxonomy): Bacteria > Bacteroidota > Bacteroidia > Bacteroidales > UBA932 > Cryptobacteroides. The sequence continues at coordinate 748 of DCMG01000065.1, forward strand.
TGACACTGCCCGAAGGTGAGGTTGAACTGACATATTCCTACATAGGCTGTGCGGCCAAGACAAAGAGAATCAGTCTGAAAAAGGACATCACGCTAAATGTGGCATTGGCTCCGTCCGCGGAGATCAAGAGCGCCCGGATAACCGCCCGCAAGGATGCCGGAATCCGTTCCACGTATATGGGTGCGATTGAGGTTCCGAACGAACTGATCGCCAACACCCCGGTGGTTCTCGGCGAGACCGATGTGCTGAAAACCCTCCAGATGATGCCTGGCGTGCAAGGCGGAAATGAAGGATTGTCAGGAATATACGTCCGAGGGGGCAGTGTTGACGAGAATCTGATGCTGCTGGACGGCACTGCCATCTACAATGTCAGCCATCTTTTCGGACTGCTTTCCGTCTTCACTCCTGAGGCTGTCAAGAAGGTCACGGTCTATAAAGGCTCGTTTCCGGCACGGTACGGCGGCAGGGTGTCCAGCGTTGTCGATGTGCGCACCAATGACGGTAACTCTAAGAAAATCTCAGGAAGCGTCACAGCCGGCTTTCTTGCGGAGAAATTCCATCTGGAAGGTCCGCTGAAGAATGAGAACACGACTTTCTCTATGAGCGCCAGAGGGATGCACACCTTCCTTTTCGACCGTGTCATCAAATGGGCGGGCAGTCCGCTGAACTATGCCTTCTACGATGTTAACGCCAAAATCTCCCACAAGTTCTCTGACCGGAGCCGCGGTTGGATCGGACTCTACAGTGGACAGGACTATTTCCGTTACGAGAAAACCTCCAAGTCAAGCAAGCGGTTCTATGGGCCTGACTATGAACCTTACACTATGCTGACAGAGGATGGCTCGAATATTAACCTGAACTGGGGCAACAATGTCCTGTCCGCAAGATGGACTTACATATTCAGTAACAAACTGTTCGCTGATTTCACGGCCTACGGCAACCTTTACAGGATGAGGATGCATTCGGTCACCAAAAATTCCGAGGTGTCGGAGATTGGCGAGACTTCTTTCCGGAGTGACGCGGGCTACTCTTCCGGAATCATTGACGCCGGTCTTAAGGCTGATTTCGATTATACTCCTTCAACCAACCATTTGATCAAGTTCGGCGGAGAATATGTCCGTCACGGCTATCGGCCTGAAATCACGAAATCCCGGATCAAGGAACTGAACGATAGCCGTGTCTTCGCCGACACGACTTACAGCGACGCGCCAAGCCGACGAGTGAACGGCAACGAGATGTCTCTTTACATAGAGGACGATATCTCCGTCGGCAACCGTTTGACTGTGAACCCGGGTCTGCACCTCAGCTTGTTCAATGTGAGAGGCAGGTTCTACTTCTGCCCGGAGCCGAGAATCTCGGCGAAATTCGACATTAACGATGATTGGTCGGCCAAGGCAACATATTCAAGGATGTCTCAGTACGTCCATCAGTTGACTTCGGGAACTTTGGACATTCCTACCGATCTTTGGGTGCCGATAACCGAGGAAATCCGCCCCGTGACTTCGGACCTTGTTTCCGCCGGAGCGTGCTTCAGCGGTCTGAAGGGTTGGGAATTCTCCCTTGAAGGCTACTACAAGAGAACCGAGAATGTCCTTGAATATAAGGACGGCCGTCTCGCCATGTCATCTTCAGTCAATTGGGAGGACAACGTCTCGATGGGTGAGGGACGTGCCTACGGACTGGAGCTCTTTGCCCGCAAAGTGGTCGGCAAGACCACCGGCACATTGGCCTACACGCTTTCCAAAGCGGAGAGGATCTTCCGTGACGGCAGCATCAACGATGGCCGTTGGTTCCCGGCGCAGTTCGACAGACGGCACGTCATCAACGCCAGCGTTAGCCACAGATTCAACTCCCGCATTGACCTCACGGCGGCCTGGACGTTTATGAGCGGAAGCTGTATGACCATTCCGACCAGAGGCTCGGCGCTCATCACACCTTCCGGCGACGACGTGGCTGTGGACTATGTCAGCGGGCGCAACAACTATCGTCTGCCTCCGACGCATCATCTGGATGTCAGCGTCAACTTCAGGAGGCAAAGGCGCCATGGCGAGCGAATCTGGAATTTCGGAATATACAACCTCTACTGCGCGCAGAACCCTTCCTGGTGCGTCTATGATGCCTACGAGAAGGATGGGGAGTGGAAGCCGGCGATCTCGAAGCGCTCGTTCCTCACATTTCTGCCGTCGTTCAGTTACACCTTTAAATTCTAATGAATATGCGAACGAAGATATTCATACTTTTCCTTGTTGCCGCGATGGCTTTTTTCTCTTGTGAGGAATATATTCCCGTGGAACTGCCAGGTCCTGAAAGGATGCTGCTGGTCAACGCCTTGATGTCAACGGGCGACACGTCGCACACGGTCTGTGTCGGTGTCAGCACTCACGAAAAGGCGGATGAGTTGAAGTCCGGGCATCTTGAATGTTGGGTCAACGGTAAGTTGGTGGCGGCCTCGGACAATGTTGAGGCAGCGCATGGCCTCCTGTACCATAACGTGTTCAGATTCAGGGCTGATTTCAAGGCTGGCGATGAGGTAAGGATTGTCGTGGAGTCTGAAGGAATGAGGGCGGAGGCGACGACTGTGGCCTTGGAGGCACCTGTTCTTGCCGGTGTGGACACTACTCATCTTTACAAGAAGTCTTCCAAAGGCAGTGGTTACATCAAGACTTTGGGTATGGGAGTGCACGTGAAGGATAAGCCTGGCGAGAAAAATTATTATATGCTTCAGGCCTGGAATTTCGGCTATGCCTACAATAAGCAATTGGAGATAGACAATTCCAGCGAACCGTTTCTCAACCCTGGAGTCAACCTTAGTTTTTCCGAGTCCGATTATTTCGCCAATGGGTACAATATATTCACTGACACAGGATTCGAGGGAGGCTCCCACATATTCAAAATCTCTTTGCGCAGGGGCGGAATCTCTGGCGTGACAGTACGTCTTCTGGCTCTTGACCGCAAGACCTACAACTACATCAATGCCGCTTGGTTTGAGAACTCTGACCTTGCCGGTCTGACTTTCTTCGCCGACAAGCCTTATCCGACGAATGTGACGGGCGATGGTATCGGCCTCGTCTCCGTGATGACATCAACTGACTATGAAATCGACTGATATGAAAAGAATTGAATATGCCCTTGCGGCTCTCCTTCTGCTTTGCTCCTGTCAGGAGAAGATCGACTATTGGATGACCGACGCCGCCACAGCCACGATGGACCGGATTGTCGGTGAATATGTCCTTGAATCCATTGACTGGAGTCTCGGCGCTGTGGATCTTGACGGAGACGGAGTCGCTGATCCTGACTTTGCGAAAGAGATCGCGGCCGTGCGGCCCGGCTCTGGCAGCTATGCCAGGCTGTCTGTCAATATGGATGGCAGCGAACGTTATATGGCCAGTATCGATTGGCTTGGATGTGCTGTGGCCGACATAGAATATTTCCCCGGAAGATCATGGCAGGTTGTCAATTGGAATACATTCAATCCTGGAGGGCGGATTGAACTTGACGAAGATGGAAACTATGCAGTTGTCTCTATGGCATCTCCTGTCGATTACGATGAGTTTTCCGGGAAGGAAGAAAGAGTCTATTGTATGAAGAATATGGAATATGCTTTTGAAGGTACTGACTGCTTGATATTCAGGGCTGAGACTGCGGTTTATGACTATGCCACGGACAGTGTCCAAAGAGGCACGGTGACATATTCCTTCAAATGCGTATCCGGTAAAGGAAAAAGTTCCAGTCGCTGAGCCTGTCGAAGCGACCGCATAAATGATGATTGTTATGAAGAACAAGGAAGACAGAATGATAGACTTCGTGGCCAAGTCCTACGAAGAGAACCGCTTTGATCCGAGGAAAGCCTTGGCACGGTCGCAGAATGGTACCCTGTGCCGTTTGCTGAGGATGTCGAAGCGCGTAGTAATGCTGAGCCGTGTCGCCGGCATCGCCGCCGCTGTCACCGTCGGCATATTCCTCTACACATCATGGAAAAACTCTTGGACGGATTACACGGCCTACGATGTCGCCCAGTCCTTCACCCTCCCGGACTCTTCGTTCGTGACCTTGGCTCCTGGTGCGACCCTCCGTCTCCAACGCCACAAAGATGACCGCTTGGTCCGGATGACCGGCAAAATCTATTTCAATGTCCGCCACGATGACCGCTCTCCTTTCCTCATCGACGCCGGCTCAGGTTTCGTCAAAGTCCTCGGCACCCGCTTTCAGGTTGACTCTCGGGACTCCATCGGCGTGAGCGTTGTCTCCGGCAAAGTCCTGTTCTCGGCCGCCCAGTCAGGCGAAGAAGGTCTGGTGCTGACCAAAGGCCAGTCCGCCGTCCTGCGACAAGGCTCCTCCGCTCCGGCGCGGCTCACCCCGAAACATCCCAACCCCGCCGCATGGGCCACCGGCGAGTTCATCTACGACAACACCCCGCTGCCCGAAGTCCTCTCCGAGCTCTCTGAATATTATGGTGTGACTCTTGTCGTGCCGGATGCGGAATCCCGCCGCCTAAGCGGAGAATTCTCAACATCCTCCCTCCCCGACATCCTTTCCCTTGTCAACTCCGCCCTTGGCATCAGCATCGTGATAGAATGACGTGGCGGCTAAATTGTTGTCAATCAACGAAATCCTATACCATCCTCCTGCTGAAAACCGGTAGGAGGAAGGTCTGCTGATATATTCGTAAACAATGCTTTAGCCTCCACGCTGAAAAAAGTTTCTGTGTGTCATGCAAGGTTTCCGTGTGGAGTGATTTAGTAATGCGTCAGACCGGAAACGGTCTTATGTACTTAAACTATTATTAACAATTAAAGATTTAAACTAATGAAAAGTTTTTTCAGTTCAGTTGTGACGGCAGCTCTCTGCCTTGGCTCATTCGCATTCGTCTCTTGCGACAAGAACGACAACAAGACTCCGGATCCACTCTCTTTCAGCGAGACAAAGGTTGAGGTGGAGGTTGGGAAGACCGCTGAGGTTACCGTGAAGAACGGCACGCAGCCGTTTTCAGTCAAGTCCAGCGATGAGAAAGTCGCCACAGTAGCGGTTGACAAAGAGAAGATCACCATCACAGGTGTCGCGGAGGGTACAGCCACAATCTCCGTTGTCGACAAAGATCAGGCAAGCGGATCATTTACCGTAACGGTAAAGGCTGTTGCCGAGAAGTTGGATTTTGACAAGGCTGAGGTCACTGTCGGAGTGGAGAAGGAAGATGTTGTGACGGTCAAGTCAGGCACCGCTCCATACACAGTGAAAGTAGCTGATGAGACTGTCGCTACCGCCACCGTGAATGATGCAGCCATCACCGTGAAGGGTGTCAAAGCCGGAACCACCACACTTACCGTTACCGACAAGGACGGCAAGACCGGTGAGGTTGCGATTAAAGTAGAGTAACAATCAATCAAAGAATCGATTTCATTTATTATTGGTAGGGAGATCCGCACAGGCTGCGCGGGTCTCCTTTTTGTTCACGATTTGGTCTGTCTCCTGACTTGCCGCAAAAATAAAACGGCTCTGCAGTGTTCTGCAAAGCCGTTTCGGCGGAGAGAGCGAGATTCGAACTCGCGAGCCCCTTTAGGAGGCCACACGCTTTCCAGGCGTGCCTCTTCAGCCACTCGAGCATCTCTCCAATGACCTTAAGTGTCGTAAGGACTGCAAAGATAATCAAAACCTTTGAATATTCACTACAGGTGTCGAATATTTTTACAGCGAGTTGCGCTTGAGCTTCTCGACGTAGGCATCTATGCGGCGAAGCTCACGAGGAATCGAGATGCTTTGCGGACAGTGCTCGATGCACTGCTTGCATCCGATGCAGTGGCTGGCCTGACGGACGGTCGGGATGGCGCGGTCGTAGCTCACGAGATAGGCCCGGCGCAGTTTGCGGTAGTTCTCCTGCTCGGTGCTCTGGGCGATCTCCCCTTCGTTGACGCACTCATTGTAATGTTTGAATATTCCCGGAATGTCAACTCCGTAAGGGCATGGCATGCAATACTTGCAGTCGTTGCAGTTGATGGTCGGGAAACTGGCCATGATGCCGGCGATCTCCGTGCCGAGGAACTCCTTCTCATCATCGGTCAGGTACTTGAAGTCCTTGAAAGTGCGCAGGTTGTCTTCAAGATGCTCCTGATAGACCATCCCGCTGAGGACTGTCAGGATTCTCGGGTACGATCCCACGAATCTGAACGCCCATGACGCTAGAGAGGCCTTCGGGTCGCGCTCCTTGAGCCTGTTCACGATGCTTTCCGCCGGGTTGGCCAGACGTCCGCCCTGAAGCGGCTCCATTATCACTATCGGAATCTCTCTCTTGTCGAGTTCGTCGTACAGGTACTCGGCGTTGACATTGCGCTGGCCGTCAGCGTGTTTCCAGTCGAAGTAGTTCATCTGGATCTGCACGAAGTCCCAGTGGTACTTGTCGTGCAACTTCAGAAGCTCATCGAACTGTTGCTGGTTGCCGTGGAAGGATAGGCCGAGCTGGCGGATCTTGCCTTTCTCACGGTCTGCCTGAAGCAGATCCATCATCCCGTTGTTCACGAACCTGTCATCGAAAGCCTCAAGGCCTCCCCGGCCGAGGGAGTGAAGCAGGTAGTAGTCCAGATAGTCGGTCTGGAGGTACCTGAACGAATCGTTGTACAGTTTCACGGACGCGGCTCTGGAATGGTCGCTGAAGTTTGACAGTTTCGTGGCGATGTAGTAGGAGTTCCTTGGGTGTCTGGAAAGCGCATTGCCGACTGCCTCCTCGGAAAGTCCCTGAAGATAGACCGGTGATGTGTCGTAGTAGTTCACTCCGTGAGCCAAGGCGTAGTCAATCAGTTTGTTGGCGTTGTCCTGATCCACGATGTCCTTGCCGTTTTCGTCTTTTTTCATTGAGAAACGCATGCAGCCATAGCCAAGCAGGGAGACCATGTCCCCGTTGCCCGGATTCTTTCGCATCTCCATCTTGCCGTTCTCAAGGACATCCTCTTTTGTGTCGCCATCTATGATGGCTTCCGCGGTTTTCTTTGGGGCGCACGCTCCAGCAAGAGCCACGGCTCCCACGGCCGCTGTCCCCGCACCGGCCCTTTTGAGAAATTCTCTTCTGTTAATATTCTCTTTCATATTCATAGAATTTGATGAGACGACGTCTCTTATGGGTTGCATCTTTCGAGAGTCTGTCTCGTGACCGGTTAAACATTGTGATGAACTTCGTACCCGTTGACGGTGATGGCGCTGATCGGGCGGGACGGGCAGAGGTTCTCGCACGCTCCGCATCCGATGCATTTCTCCTCGTTGACAGAAGGGATCCTTAGACTCTTTTCGTCATCCGGATTCTTTTTTACCATCTTGATGGCACCGACAGGGCAGTGACGTGCGCAGTTGCCGCAGTGTACTCCGTCCCTGTTGACCACGCAAAGGTCGTAGTCAACGCCGGCTGTACCGACTTTCCAGTCGGTCTTCTCTTCCGGTGTGATCTTAAGTATGGCCCCGGCCGGGCAGACCTCGGAGCACTTCACGCATTCCGGACGGCAGTAGCCCTTTTCAAATGACATCTCAGGCTGCATCAGATGCTCGAGTCTCGAAGACGGCCTGAGAACATTGTTCGGGCAGACTGTCACGCAAAGTTGGCAGGCCGTGCAATGCTGGTAGAAATGATCTATGCTTTGTGATCCGAATGGAGTGATCGGGTTCTTTCTCTTAGGTGCCTTCTTAGGAATGATCTCGGCGAATCCTCCGTCACGCTTTTTGTCCTTGATCTGCTCTTCTTCGGCCTTCATCGGAATGGAAGGCAAGAGTGATCCTCCGATAACGGCTGCACCGCCTATCAGAAATGCTCTTCGGCCATTGTCCGTCGCTTCGGAGGTTGGTGAGCCCTGCCGAACCATGGTTGGTGAGCCCTGCCGAACCGCAGTCGCTTCGACAGGCTCAGCGACCGGAGATGCCGCACGATGAGTAGCGGTCACTGAGCTTGTCGAAGTGACCGAACGCCCCCAAGCGAAACGATACTTAAGCGCTCCCAACCTGCACGAATCAATGCAGTCAAAACAATCCACGCACCGGCTGTAGTCAATTCGATGATTGTCAACATCTATGCATGCGGCCTTGCATTTCTTCTCACACGCATGACAGCTCTTGCACTTGGACTTGTCGATCATCGGGCGGAACATCGCGAACCGTGAGAAGAAGCTCAGGACCGTCCCGACGGGACAGATTGTGTTGCAATAGGTTCTGCCGTTTCTCCATGCAAGAACAACGACCACGGCGAACGTGACGGCCGCGATGATCAATATCGGCAGACTCTTGAGCCACACCTCCTTGGTGACAAAAGCATAGCTGTCTTGTCTCTCTGCTATCCATGCGAGCAGGTTGTTGCCCCACTGCCAAACCGGCGCAAGAAGGCTCTGGACCATCCGGCCGTAGGCGCTGTAAGGAGCCAGAAGCACGGCGATCGCATTGAGACCGGCGACAAGCGTCACCACAAAAAGCACCAGCATCCCATAGCGGAGCCATTTCTTTTCCTTTGAATATGTGAACCTTGCTTTCTTGCCTTTTCTTCTGGAGCTGAGATTGGAGACGCAGTCCTGGAACACGCCCATAGGACAGATCACCGAGCAGTAGATTCTGCCGAAGATCAGCGTGAGAAGCAGAAGTACCGCTATCACGGCCACGTTGAGAGCCAAGACAGCCGGCAGGAACTGGATCTTGGCCAGCCAGCCGAACCAGAGATGGATTGTTCCGGTGAAGTCCAGAAACAGCAGCGTGACCGCAGTGAAGCAGACAGCCGCCAGAGTGATTCTAATTTTTCGGAGCATAGTTTTGTGTAAGCCAAATGTTCCGTAAAAATAATGAAAAAATCTGAATGATTAAAGATTTAGTATTAAGAGATTCTGTTAGAATCAGTCACTTCGACAAGCTCAGTGACCGGTTCCATTCGGTTGCTGAGCTTGTCGAAGCAACCGTTAGTCCAAAATCATCAAAGCGATTGACTTGTGTGAGAATGTCAACTTGACGACATCGGAGGACGCGCGGTTGAGGGTAGCCTGCCACCAATTGTCGAAAACCACTCCACTTGTCTGCCACATCAAACCCTCTGACTTGATATTCAATGAATTGTCAGGACTGAATATGGACACGACCCTGCCTTCTCCGACAAACAGCTCGCAAGAATCCGTCAAGGCGAAAGCCGTGGAGTAGTCTGACACTGCATCGACATAGACTTCGCCTTCCTCAGGATTGCCGCTCGCCCCGTAAAGCCTGGCATATTCCATTATCTGTCCAAGGTTGCCTATGGTGTGGGCCTCTCGCTTGCCAGTCGCGCCAAGAATGTGCACGGTCTTCACTTCCGGCCAGTGCTTCAGCAGGTAGCGGAACGCCTTGGACTGGTCGTTGGTCTCCTGCTCCTCCTCCCTTACGGCGATGCTGGAATATTCCTTCATAAGTCTCTTGGAAAGAGAATCCATGTCGCCGATTATGACATCTGGGTCACGTCGCTCTTTGAATATCTTGTCTCGGTTGCGGAGAAACGCCTCAAGCGCCCCGTCGCAGCAGATGATGACATCGGCCCTGCGGAGAAGCTCGCGGGGATATTCCTTTTTCGGGAAGTCGCCTTTGCAGATGATGACAGCCTCCATCACGCCTTTGTCTTGGCAATCTCGGCCTTGGATGTGCCTGCGGTGGCGGTGTAGGTTTCCGGCTCACGGAATCCTGCGAGGAAAGCCTTGATGTCCATCCTCTTCTTTCCGGCTATCTGCACGTCTTTCAATGAGATGGCTCCATCGGCTGTGGTTATGTACAGATAAGTTTTGCCGTCGGTGAGAACCTTGCCTGAAATGGTAGTGCCAGATACTGTCCCTTCGACAGGCTCAGCGACCATCCCAGCCGGTCGCTGAGCTTGCCGAAGCGCACCGTCAAGTGCGGAAGCGGTGACCTTTTCGGCGGAGAAAATCTTCAACTGAGTCGGGATACCGCCTTCCTTCACCAATTCCGTGAACGCCGCCGGATAAGGACTCAGACCACGTATGAGATTGTAGATCTGCTTTGTGGTGTCGTTCCAGTCAATGTGACAGAGCTCGCGTGAGAGTTTCGGGGCCGGCTTGAGCACTTCGGAACCCTGGATGAAACTCCTTTGGGTGCGCGTGTCCACATTTCGCTCGATGATGCCCTGCGTCGTCTGGACGACGAGTTCGGCGCCGATTCCCATAAGTTTGTCATGAACGTCTCCGGCGGTGTCTGTGTCGGAGATGTTGATGCTTTGGCGCAGAATGATTCCTCCGGTGTCTATGTCCTTGTCGATCATGAATGTTGTCACTCCGGTCCTGGTCTCCCCGTTGATCACGGCCCAGTTGATAGGGGCGGCTCCACGGTACTGAGGCAGAAGTGCGGCGTGCAGGTTGAATGTACCGAGTTTAGGCATACCCCAGACCTCTTCCGGCAGCATCCTGAAAGCCACCACGATGAAGAGGTCTGCCTTCAATGCCTTGAGTTGCTTCAAAAACTCCGGATCCTTCAGCTTCACAGGCTGGAGCACAGGAATACCGTGCCCGACGGCGAACTTCTTGACCGCGCTTTCGTTAACCTTTTGCCCGCGGCCGCTAGGCTTGTCGGCCACTGTGACCACACCGACGATGTTGTACTTTTGCTCCAGAAGCGTCTGCAAGGGAGCCACCGCGAAGTCCGGTGTGCCCATGTACACGATTCTGGTTTTCTTGAATATTCCTGCCAACATACTCTTGACTTTTCTCCACCAATTCTTTATGCTGTCCATGTTCGAGATGTCCGTGTCATGGATGGCTTTCCATGTCAGGAACAAACCTATTGGCAGAAGGACCACCGCAGAAGCAAAGGCTCCCAACACTGTGCTGATGCTTCCATCCCTCGCCAGCTTGACTCCAGTGATGTCCACAATCCAATAGAGAACGAAGAACAGAAGCGAGACAATGGCGGAGACACCGATGCCTCCTTTGCGGATCAAAGCGCCAAGCGGAGCTCCGATGAAGAACATGATGAAGCACGCAAGCGCCTGTCCATATCGTCTGAGAAACTCCAAGGCTGTCCAGCGCAGACGGACGGTGTAGTCGAAGGCTCCGAACTCGTAGCTTTCCAGATTCGACTTGAGCTGCCTGGCATTGTCCGCCGCCCTTTCAAGCGCCTGTGCTGTCGCCTGGTCATCCTTGAAACTCAGGAATCCGGGATCGCTGAAATTTCTGGTGATTCCGCAATCCGTGGTGTCTAGCTGCTTGTTCTCTGTGAATATGTAGGATGCCGCTGTGCTGAAGATCTGCTGTGCCTTGGTGCTGTCCCTCATCGCCTCGAGCGAGTCCTTCTGAGTACGCAGCTTCTCCAGAGGCAAAGCTTTTACCTGATCACCATATCTTGCGCTGTCCGACTTCTGAAAAGCGTAGTTCTGGAGCGCGATGACCATCTCCTGTCTGCTGAAGTCGATCTTCTGGAGTTGCAGAGACGTGTCGCGATAGTGCTTCTCGTTGGTTTCCTGATAATTGGTTCCATTGTACATCCGGAACGTCAGGTAGGACTTGTCCTTGGACATCTTCATGATGGCCGAGTCGGCGAGCGTAAGTCTGGTGTTGCCGTTCCCGTGATGGTCATAGAGCATCACGTCGTTCATCATTCCGGTCTTGTTGTTGCGGCTTCCGACCCGAAGGACATAGCCGTCAACTCCATCGTAGAACGTTCCGGACGGGATCTTGATCTCATCCTTGGTCTTTCCGATGTCATCCCTAAGAGTGAATATCTCGTTGTAGGAGACGGGTACAAGGTTGTTGATGACAAAGAATGTACCTATGCTTATGAAGAACGACGCTATAAGAATAGGCAGCATCACCCTCAGTACGGACACGCCCGCGGCCTTCAGGGCAATCAGTTCGTTGTTCTCGCCCATGTTCCCGATGGTCATCATCGAGGCGAGCAGGGTGGCCAGCGGCAGCGCCAGCGGCAGCACGGTGCAGCTTCCCCAAAAGAGAAATTCCGCCACGATGCCAAGGCTCAGGCCTTTACCGACCAGCTCATCGATGTAAACCCACAGGAACTGCATCATAAGGATGAAGATGACCACAAGCAGGATCATGAAGAATGGTCCTATGAATGAGGTCAGTATGAATTTGTCAATCTTCTTCATCCCTGAAGTTTTGTTTTATGAATATACCAATGAATATATCCGAGTCTATGCCGTGATGGTCTCGACCATCTTGTCCAGAGCGGCCTGAAGCCCGTCAACGTTCCTTCCACCAGCAGTGGCGAGAACAGGCTGTCCACCGCCTCCACCCTGGATGAACTTGGCGGCCTCACGGATGTCCTTGGCGGCATTGTGACCTGCGGCCACAAGGTCGTTGGAGTACATCAGGGCAAGCTGTGGTTTGCCATCATGGCTGAAAGCCGCGGCAAGGGCGAAGTTCTCGACTTCCTTCTGAAGGATTGTGGCTGCTTCGCGGAGCATGGCCGGGTCAACGTCCCGGCTGAATCTAACAACTTTTATTCCATTTATCTCCTCGGCGTTCTCGGAAATCACTTTGGCGAACGAGGCGGCCTTCTCTTTGGCATATTCCTCGATCTTCTTCTTCGCGTCGGAGTTCTCGCTGATGAGTTTCGCCACGGCGGCGGCCACGTCAGGAGCGTTGTTGAACATGGTTCGAATGCCCTTGAGGGTGTCGGTGATGGTGTCGAGAATCTCCTCGGCTGCCTCTCCGGTCACGGCCTCGATCCTGCGCACTCCGGCGGCGATGGCTGATTCTGAGACGATTCGGAAGAATCCGATGCGTCCGGTCGATTTGGCGTGTGTTCCGCCGCAAAGTTCGATGGAGTCACCGAACTTGATGACGCGCACCCTGTCGCCGTATTTCTCGCCGAAAAGCGCTATCGCTCCCATGGCCTTGGCCTCGGCCATAGTGGCGTCCCTCTTCTCTTCAAGAGGATAGTCTGCGCGGATCAATTGGTTGACCCTGTGCTCGACCTTCCTGAGCTCCTCGTCGGTGACCTTCGCGAAATGTGAGAAGTCGAAACGGAAATAATCCGGTCCCACGAACGAGCCTTTCTGCTCGATGTGTGTGCCAAGCGCTTCACGAAGAGCGAAATCCAGAAGGTGGGTGGCCGTGTGGTTCGCCGTAATCCTGAGTCTGCGCTCGGCATCAACCTTTAATGTGAAGGTCTCCTCGCAGTTTGTCGGAATCCTTTCGGCGATGTGGATAGTGAGGTTGTTTTCCTTTATTGTGTTGAGGATCTTGATTTCCTCGCCGCTTTCAGAGATGATGACACCGGTGTCGCCCACCTGTCCGCCCATCTCTGCGTAGAACGGAGTGCGGTCGAAAACCAACTGGAACATCGTCTTGTTCTTCTGCTTGACGGTGCGCTGCTTGAGGAGTTTCACCCCTTCCAGTTCGAGGTTGTCATAGCCGAGGAACGCCTCTTCCTCGCCCTCGTGGTAGACCGTCCAGTCTCCGAACTCGTTGGCTGTGGCATTGCGCGCCCTGTCCTTCTGCTTCTGGAGTTCTTTCCCGAATCCATCCATGTCAACAGTGTAGCCTTTCTCGGAAGCGATCAGCTCGGTAAGGTCGATAGGGAATCCGTAGGTGTCGTAGAGGATGAATGCGTCCTCTCCCGGGATGGTCTTTGTGGCGGCGTTCTTCGCGATGTAGTCGTCCATCAGTTTGATTCCACGGTCGAGGGTCCTGAGGAAAGACATCTCCTCCTCACGGATCACGCTCTCGATGAGTTTCTGCTGTTTGCCGAGTTCCGGATAGGCTTCGCCCATGTCCGCGACAAGCTGTGGAACAAGCGAACAGAGGAACGGCTCGTCGAAGCCGAGGAACGTGTAGCCGTACCGTACCGCGCGGCGCAGGATCCTCCTGATGACATAGCCCGCCTTCACGTTGGAAGGCAGCTGGCCATCAGCTATCGAAAATGCTATCGCCCTGATGTGGTCGGCGATCACCCTCATGGCCACCTCTGTCTTTTCGTTCTCGTGGTATTTGTGCCCTGAGAGTTCCTCTATCTTGCGGATCATTCCGGAGAACACATCGGTGTCGTAGTTGCTCGTCTTGCCCTGAAGCACCATGCAGAGTCTCTCGAAGCCCATTCCGGTGTCGATGTTCTTGGCAGGAAGCGGCTCCAGGGATCCGTCAGCCTTGCGGTTGTACTGCATGAACACCAGGTTCCAGATCTCGATGACCTGGTCGTTGTCGGTGTTGACGAGATCCTTGCCCGGAATCTTGGCGATCTCCTCGTCCGGACGCAGGTCGATGTGGATCTCACTGCAAGGTCCGCAAGGTCCGGTGTCACCCATCTCCCAGAAATTGTCATGCTTGTTGCCAAGGATGATGTGATCCTCCGGCATCAGTTTCATCCAAGCTGCCTTGGCTTCCTCGTCAAGCGAGGTTCCATCCTCGGCGGAACCCTCGAAGACGGTCGCATAGAGTTTCGACTTATCAATCTTATAGACTTCGGTCAACAGCTCCCAGGCCCAACTGATTGCCTCGGTTTTGAAGTAGTCCCCGAAGCTCCAGTTTCCCAGCATCTCGAACATCGTGTGATGTCTGCCGTCGTGCCCCACGGCTTCAAGGTCGTTGTGCTTTCCGCTTACCCTCAGGCATTTCTGCGAGTCTGTCGCCCTTTTCATCTTAGGAACGCTGTTCCCGAGGAATATGTCCTTGAACTGGTTCATTCCGGCGTTCGTGAACATCAACGTCGGATCGTTCTTGATCACCATCGGTGCGGACGGCACTATCGTGTGTCCTTTGGATGCGAAGAAGTCCAAAAATTGCTGTCGAATCTCTTTAGCGGTGTACATATCTAAAAATCAATTAATTCGTGAATATCTTCCCGTTTCCTTCCGAAAATTTTCTTCAAAAAGGCACGGAATTGGCAAAATTATAACATTTTTCGGGATATATCGCAAAAAAGGGTATATTTGTAAGTTATGGGAAAGTATATTCTCAATCCAGAGACCTTATTATATGAGATAAAAGAGGTGTCCTTGAAGTCGAAAGTCTTCAAGGGTGTGCTGTTGTTCGCCGGCAGCGTGGCGATGGCTGTCCTCTATCTTTGGTTGTTCACGTCGGTTCTTGGCTATGACCTGCCAAAGACAGCGTTCCTGAAGGCGGAGCATGCCCGTTGGGATGCCAAGGTCGATCTCATGAACACTAAACTGGACCGCTATGAGGAGACACTGGAGGCTTTGAGGGTTAGGGATGACGACATCTACAGATCCATATTCGGAATGAACGAGATTCCAGCAGGAGTGCGTGAGGTGGGTATAGGAGGTGTGGACAGGTACTCGTTTCTGGATGGCCTTGAACCGGACGACAGATTGAAGAACACTGCTCTCAGAATAGACAGGCTGACCAGAAAGACCTATGTGCAGAGCAAATCTTTCGACGAGGTGGCCTCGGTGTCAAAGACAGCGGGGGATATGGCTTCATGTATCCCTGCGATTCCTCCGATAGTCCCGGATGGATCCAAATATAATCTGTCCAGCCGGTTCGGTTACAGAACCGACCCTTTCACCGGGAACGCCAAGATGCACACCGGACTTGATTTCGCTATGAAGATCGGCAATCCTGTCTATGCTACCGGGGATGGTGTCGTGGAGTCTGTGAAGTTCGAGTTTTTCGGCTATGGCAATTCAGTCACGATAGACCATGGTTTCGGCTACAAGACAATCTATGCCCATCTCAATTCCGTCAGAGTGATAGAGGGTATGAAGGTGAAGAGGGGCGACTGCATTGCCGAAAGCGGAAAGTCTGGTCGTGCCAGCGGTCCTCATCTCCACTATGAGGTTGTCTATAAGGGACAGAAAGTCAACCCGGCCAACTATCTGAACCTGTCCATGTCCGTTCAGGAATATTCGGCGATGGTGCGGATGAGGGAGAGCGAGGCCGGAAAACCGTCCTCAGCCGCGCGCCGGGGATTCAGTGTCAGGCGTCGTTAGAGGGGGAGGAAGGAATATGGGCGTGAAGTACGAGTTTGACAAGACGCGGATGGAATTCCGCAAGGTCACGCACTCTGTGTGGGCGGTCTTGGGCAAGGCTGTGAAGTATTTCCTTGTCACGGCGTCGTTGGCCGTTGTCTATTATGTGGTGTTCTCGTTTGTGATAAGCACGGATTCAGAGCGTAAACTCAAGAGGGAGAACCAGATGTACAGGCAGATGTACAGGGATCTTGCGGATCGGGAAGAGCTTGTCGGGGATGTACTTGAGGGACTGAAGGCCAAGGACGACGAGATTTACCGTCGGCTGTTCAATTCCGACGCTCCGGATTTGGGCGGCATATATTCCAATGCCCTGTTGTCAGGGGTTGACACCATTCCGGACAGGCTGATTGTGGAATATTACAGGACAAAGCTGGACACTTTGGCCAAGGTTGCGGGAAGGGTCGACGCGAATTTCAAAAGGATAATGGAGGTGCTTTCGGACAGTAATGCCGACATCCCTCCGATGACCAATCCTCTGAAGGATTTCTCTTACGCCAGGACAGGTGCGTCTCTTGGGGAAAAGATCAATCCTTTCTATAAAGTGAAGGTGCTTCACGGGGGGCTTGACCTGATTTCACAGCAGGGAGAGGAGGTCGTCGCCGCCGCCGACGGTGTGGTCGAGGATGTCACGCATTCATCCAAGGGGCTTGGAAATGTGGTGACTATCTACCACGGCAACGGTTACCGTACCCGCTATGCGCATCTTGAGAACACCCGTGTCTCTAAAGGAATGAAAGTCCTCAGAGGACAGCGGATAGGGCAGGTCGGAATGTCCGGAAATTCCTTCGCGCCTCATCTTCACTACGAGGTCATGAAGGACACCCTGAGAATGGATCCTCTGAATTATCTGTTCGCTTCTGTGGGGCCGGACGACTACATGAGGATGCTTTTCATGTCCGTCAACGCCGGACAGTCAATGGATTAACATAATATCAAGGATATAATGGAGAAATTGTATTATACCATCGGTGAGGCCGCTGAGATTCTGGGGGAGAGCACATCTCTGGTCAGGTTCTGGTCCAACTCGTTTCCCAGGTACATCAAGCCAAAAAGGAATGCGAAGGGTAACCGCTTGTTCACGGCTGACGACATGGACTGTCTGAAGCAGATTCATCTGTTGGTCAAGGAACAGGGACTTACTCTTGAAGGGGCCGCGAGGAAAATGGCGGCGGACAGGAAGAAGGTCGATGGCCGCGTCAAGGCTCTTGACAGCCTGAAGGAAATCCGCCGGCAGCTTGTGGAAGTCAAGAAATCCTTGTGAGAATATGAAAGTCAAGGACATAGTTTCGGTCATAGAAGATTTCGCCCCGCTGTCCATTCAGGAAAGCTGGGACAACAGTGGGTTGATCATAGGTTCCCCGGAATGGGAGGTTCACGGGGTTCTTCTCGGCTTTGACTGCACGGCTGATCTCGTGGATGAGGCCGTGAAATGTGGTGCGGATATGATTGTGACCCATCATCCTTTGATATTCGGCGGCATAAAGAAGATTTCACCGGAGGATCCGGTGGGACTTGCAATCCTCAAGGCAGCCGCGGCCGGAATTTCTGTCTATGCGGCTCACACAACCGCGGACAAGGTGCTGGCGGGCGTGAGCGGAGCGATGGCCAGACGGCTGGGACTCAAGGATATTCAGATACTTGACGAGGAACCCGGAGGCTACGGGCTCGGCGCTGTTGGAAACCTTCCGGAGCCGATGGGCGGCGTGGAGTTCATTGAATATGTCAAGTCGAAATTTGGCTTGAAGGTCGCGCGCTGCTCGCATATTCCCGAAGTGCCTGTCGAAAGAGTCGCTATGTGCGGGGGAGCCGGTGGCTCGCTTATAGAAAATGCCCTCAGGGCCGGCGCCCAGGCTTATCTCTGTGGGGATATTTCATATCACCACTTCTTTACCACTAAGAATTTTATGGTCATTGACATAGGACATTTCGAGGGAGAAGTGGAGATTGTGGAAATATTATTTTCTCTGTTAAAGAAAAAATTTCCTAACTTTGCAATCTATACCAGCGCGAGGCTGGAAAAAAGTAATCCGGTATATTATTATTAGTCAGATAGCTATATGGCAACTAAAAAAATCAAGAAAGTCGAGACTCCGATAGACCAGAGGGAGACGTTCGTGTCCCTCCAGAAGAATTTCGCTGACTCTGAAATCAGCGTCGAGGAAAAGCTGAAGACACTCTATGCGCTTCAGGAGGCGGACTCTGCGATTGACAAGATCATGCAGATGCGCGGTGAACTTCCGTCTGAGGTCGAGGCTCTTGAGAACGAGATAGCCGACCTGAAGGCTCGCCAGACACAGGACACCGCCGTCATCGAGGCTTACAACCAGACAATCGCGGAGAACAGGCAGAACATTGTGGAATGTGACTCTCAGATTGAGAAATATCAGCAGCAACTGAATGACATCTCCAACAGCCGTGAGTATGATTCCATCAATAAAGAGATTGAGAATCAGGGGCTTCTTCGTCAGATCGCTCAGAAGAACATCAATGACACCAAGGCGGCGATCGCCGAGAAGAAGGAGGACATCGAGTCTCTGAAGGAATACATCGCTGTCAGAAATGATGATCTCAAGGCCAAGAAGGAGGAACTCGCCACAATCGTCGAGTCTACCTCCAAGGAGGAGAAGAAACTCCGCTCCGTCAGGGAGGAATGCGCCAAGAAGATCGACGCAAGGACAATGAGCGCATACGACCGCATCCGCGCTAGCGTGCACAATCATCTTGCCGTCGTCTCTGTCTACAACGGTGATTCCTGCGGAGGGTGCTTCAACACCATCACGCCGCAGCGTCTTGTGGACATCGCATCGAACAAAAAGCTTATCATCTGCGAGCATTGCGGAAGAATCATCGTCAATCCAGACTTTGAATAGACCGGCGACCAATCCTGTGATATATGCCTGACCAACCCGGAAAGACAACCAAAAAGAAGGCTAGGCCAGTCAATCTTGACACACTTGGGCTTGAGATGGGAAACAAACCGCCTCAAGCTCTTGAAGTCGAAGAGGCTGTCCTTGGAGCCATGCTGATCGAGCCCTCATCCGTCGACACGGCGCTTGAGGAACTGACTGCGTCTTGCTTCTACGACCCGCGTCACAGGATGATCTTCGAGGCCATGACGGCACTCGTGAACGAGCACGTGTCGGTTGACATTGTGACCGTCAGCACGAAACTTCGCGAGAAAGGTAACCTGGAGGCTGTCGGAGGTCCGGTGGCCTTGGCCGGCCTGTCAGAGAAGGTCGGCGCCGCCGCACACATTGAGTACTACGTCAGAATCCTCAAGCAGAAGAACATCCAGAGGGAACTGATCACGGCTTCCTACGAGATTCTGAGGGATTCCTATGACGATGCGGTGAAAGTTGACGACCTGATCGACGAGTCGCAGTCAAGGATTTATAACGCGATACAGAGCAGCGTCAAGAATGACATACAGGAAATCGGCTCCGTGATCAATGAGGCGATGAGGGAGGTGGAGAAGAACCAGAACGCGTCCGGTGGGCTGAGCGGTGTTCCGTCCGGTTTCCCTTCTTTGGACCGAGTGACGAGAGGGTGGCAGAAATCCGATCTGATTATCCTTGCCGCCCGCCCTTCAGTCGGAAAGACGGCGTTCGCCCTCAATCTGGCCAGAAACGCGGCCGTGGACTATCATATGCCGGTGGCCGTGTTCTCATTGGAGATGTCGGCCTTGCAGCTTGTCATGAGGCTTATGACGACCGAGTCAGGTCTGTCGGCTGACAAACTCAAGGGAGGGACCAAGCTGGATCCTTGGGATTGGCAGCAGCTTGAGACGAGACTGGCGAATCTGTCAAAGGCTCCGTTGTACATTGACGACACTCCGAGCATTCCTCTTATGGAGTTCAGGACAAAGATCAAGAGACTGGTCAAAGCAAAGGATGTCCGTCTCGTGATTGTCGATTACCTTCAGCTGATGCAGGGACCGGCCGAACTTCGCGGAATGCGTGAGCAGGAGGTCGCTGCCATTTCACGAACACTGAAGGCGACGGCTAAGGAACTGAATGTCCCGATCATAGCCCTGTCCCAGTTGTCCCGTGACGCTGTCAAGAGGACAGGCGGCAGCGGAAAACCGCAGTTGAGCGACCTCCGCGAGTCAGGATCAATCGAGCAGGACGCGGATATGGTGATATTCATTCATCGTCCTGATTATGTCGGGCTTGGAGAGACACCTGACGGAAAGGAAACCACACAGATAATCATTGCCAAGCATCGTAACGGTGAGGTGTGCGACATCGATATGCTCTTCAAGGCCGAGCAAGTCCGCTTTGTCGAGCCGGGAGACACTTTGGCCGCCAGGGCGGAGGAGATGGGCGGCACTGAGTCTGCCATGAACTCGGCGATGAACAACGAGTTTGACAATAACACTGAATTCTGATGAGACCGACTAGACTCTTTGGCGCGTTGGCCGCCATATTCCTCCTGTCGTCCGCGTCGTTGCGCGCGGACGGAGATGGGAAGTGTATTCCGGTAAATAAACTGAGCGAGGAGAGTCTGGCTTTCAAGGGAGGCGAGAACCTGGTTTTCACCCTCCATTATAAATGGGGAATCATCAACGCTGATGTGGCACAGGCCACACTCCGTGTTGACACCACTGTCCTGAACGGCCGGAAGGTCTTTCATGCCTCTTTGACCGGAAAGACTCAGAAATTCTACGAGAAATTCTTCCGTGTCAAGGAAGAACTTGATTCCTGGTTCACCCGTGACGGGTTGGAACCGATGAAGTTCACCAGATTCGCAAGAGAGGGAAAATATACCTGCACGAACTTGTATTCATACGTCAGGACACCGGGGAACGAGCACATAAGCGCTTCCTTGAGCAATTCCAGAAAGGGCGAGTTCTCGGCGACACTTCCATTGGACAAGTGTACATACGACATTCCGCTCATGTACTATGTGCTTCGCAATATTGACGTGACGAAACTGAAGGAGGGGGGAGACTATCCGATGACCTTTGCCGTGGATGACGATGTCTACACCCTGCATTTCAGGTACTTGGGCAAAGAAAACAAAAATGTAGACGGGATCGGTACCGTCAGATGTCTCAAATTCAGTTTCGAGGTGGTTTCCGGCGAGGTGTTTTCAGGTGATTCCGACCTTTACGGATGGTTCTCGGATGATGACAACAGGATTCCTGTCTGGTTCTCGGCTCCTTTAAAGGTTGGGCAGGTTCAGGGACGCCTGAGGAGTTACTCGGAACTCAAGAATCCTTTTTCTTCAATAATTGAATAGGATGGCGGCAGGGGAAGTCTCACATAAAGGCAAGGTGGTGTCGGTCGGAAAGGACAAAGTCTCGGTTCAGATTGTGTCAGAGTCAGCTTGCTCTGTCTGCCACGCCGCCGGTCTTTGCGGTGCGGCTGAGTCCAAGAAAAAGATTGTGGATATCCCGGTTTATGGAGAAAGGTCATATTCAATAGGTCAGGAGGTCGAGGTCAGTCTTGCGAGGAAGATGGGTCTCAAGGCTGTCCTGCTCTCTTATGTGATTCCTTTGATGATATTACTGATTTTAGTGTTATCTTTGTCGTCGATCGGACTCGGCGAGCTGGCCTCCGGGCTGGTTTCGATCGGGGGAATCGCGGTGTATTACCTCATACTCTATCTCTGCAGGAACCGCCTTGCGGAAGGGTATGTGTTTTATATTCGGAAATAACTAATTAATTAGCTTTTATTTGGCTTTATGACAACAACAATCATCTGGACCATCGCAGTCATCACGGGGCTTGGCCTCCTGCTGGCGTTGGCCCTTTACCTTGTCGCGCAGCGGTTCAAGGTAGAGGAAGATCCGCGCATCGAGGAGGTTGAGAAGGCAATGCCCGGCGCGAACTGCGGAGGTTGTGGTTTCGCCGGCTGCCATGCGTTCGCGGAGGCTGCGGTGAAGGCCCCGAATCTGGACAACAATTTCTGTCCTGTCGGCGGCAATGAGACAATGAAGAAGGTCGCCGCGATCCTTGGCTACGAGGTCAAGGAAAAGGCACCGATGGTGGCTGTGGTGCGCTGCGGTGGCACCTGTGCCGCCAGACCAAGGATCAATGAATATGACGGTACAGCCTCCTGCAAAGTCAAGGCCGCCCTTTACGCCGGCGACACTGGATGCGCTTTCGGTTGTCTCGGTTGCGGGGACTGCGTTGCCGCCTGTCAGTTCGGAGCCTTGTCGATGAATCCTGAGACAGGTCTCCCTGTTGTGGATCAGGAAAAATGTACGGCTTGCGGCTCTTGCGTCAAGGCCTGTCCTAAGTCCATCATCGAGTTGAGGGCCAAAGGACCTCGCGGAATGAGGGTTTATGTGTCTTGTGTCAACAAGGACAAAGGACCGGCCGTGAAGAAGGCATGCTCCGCCGGCTGCATAGGTTGCGGAATCTGCGCCAAGACCTGTACCCACAGCGCCATCACTGTCGAGAACAATGTCGCTTACATTGACTTCGCGAAGTGCAAGCTTTGCCGTGAGTGCGAGGCTATGTGCCCTACAGGAGCGATCGTCGGGGTGAACTTCCCTAAGCCTCTGGACAAGGATGCTGTTAAGGCCCGTGTCCAGGAACGTCAGAAAAAGGCCAGAGAGGCCGCAGCCGCGGCGGCAGCCGTAAAGAAGGAGGAACAGAACAATGGCTAACAGAACATTCTCTATCGGAGGCGTCCATCCGAATGACGCCAAGATATCGCGCGACTGCGCCATAGAGGCTCTTCCGCTGCCTCAGACCGTGTATATTTCCCTTGCCCAGCACATCGGCGCTCCGGCCAAGCCGGTTGTCGCTGTGGGTGACAAGGTAAAGGTCGGCCAGCCGATCGCGGAGCCGGGCGGGTTCGTGTCTGCTTTCATCCACTCTTCCGTTTCCGGAACAGTGAAGTCCATCGGCCCGCGCAAAGACCTTGCGGGCAATGTCCAGACCTACGTCGAGATCGCTGTTGAAGGAGACGAGTGGGCTGAGGGCATCGACCGTTCAGAGACCCTCGTGACTGAGATCCCTGAGGACGGAAAGGCAATCATCGAGAAGATTCGTCTTGGCGGAGTTGTCGGACTCGGAGGAGCGACGTTCCCTACTCACGTGAAACTCACCCCGCCTCCCGGAAAGAAGTGCGAGATGCTGATCATCAACGGCTGCGAGTGCGAGCCTTATCTGACATCCGACTTCCGTACCCTTCTTGAGAAGGGCGAGCAGGTCGTTGTGGGCACGGCTCTAATAAAGCAGGCCCTTGGTGTCGCCGATGCGACCATCGCCATCGAGGACAACAAGCCGGAGGCGATCGAGCATATTCAGAAAGTTCTTGCGGAATTGAAAGGCAAGTCTTCCAAGTACGATGGCATCGTGGTCCTTCCGCTTATGAAGAAATATCCGGAAGGTGGTGAGAAGCAGCTGATTGACGCTGTGATGCACCGTCAGGTGAAGTCCGGCGGACTGCCAATCGACGTGGGTGCTGTGGTTCAGAACGTCGCAACGGCTCTTGCCGTCTATGACGCCGTGCAGAAGAACAAGCCGTTGATTGACAACTCAGTGACCGTGACTGGTGAATGCTTCCCTAAGCAGGCCAACCTGCTCGTCAGGGTCGGTACTCCGCTCCGTTACATCATCGACTACCTCGGAGGCGTTCCTGAAAATGCCGCCAAGATCATAAGCGGCGGCCCTATGATGGGCAAGGCGATCGCCAATCTCGACGCCGCCACCCTCAAGGGAACCGGGGCTCTGCTCTTCCTCACCGAGGAACAGACAAAGAGACATCCGGAAGGACATTGCATCCGTTGCGGAAAATGCGCTGACGCCTGCCCTATGGGACTTGAGCCGTTCCTGCTCTACCGTCTCGCCAAGGCCGGAAACACGGATGAGCTTGAGGCCAACGCCGCTCAGGATTGCATCCAGTGTGGTTGCTGTCTTTACACCTGCCCTTCCTACATTCCGCTGCTGGACATCATAAGCATGGCGAGAGGTCAGGTCATGGGAATAATGAGGGCTCGCGCCGCTGCCGCCAAGGCCGCCGCTGAAGCCGCAAAAGCAAAAACTGTTTAAGAATATGGAAAGATTGTTGGTTTCACCTTCTCCGCACCTTCATTCCAAGACCTCCACACCGGTCTTGATGAGGGATGTCGTGATCGCCTTGATTCCGGCTGTTTTGGTTTCGGTCGTGTTCTACGGCCTTGCCGAATTGCTGGTTCTGGCTGTCAGCGTCATCTCCTGCGTGGCGCTGGAGTATTTGATCACTAAATATCTGCTTAAGGCTCCGTCCACCGTCGGTGACTGGTCGGCGGCCGTGACCGGAATCCTGCTGGCGCTCAACCTGCCCGCTTCGACACCTTGGTGGGTCGTGTTCATCGGAGCGCTGGTCGCCATCGGAGTCGCGAAGATGACTTTCGGCGGTCTCGGACAGAATGTGTTCAACCCGGCTCTTGTGGGCCGTGTGTTCCTGCTCATCTCGTTTCCGACCTACATGACCAACTGGACAATCCCGGGAGGCCTTTTCGGGGCGGATGCTGTTACCGGCGCCACACCTCTCGGCATAATCAATGAAGGACTCATGAAAGGCTTGTCCGCCACTGATCTGATCGCTCAGAACGGCCTGTCATATTCCCAGATGCTCTTCGCCAACATTGGTGGCTCAGCCGGTGAGGCGAGCGCGATCGCGATTCTGATCGGTTTCATCTACCTGCTTGTCCGCAAGGTCATCAAGCCGTGGATCACGCTTTCCATCCTTGGAACCGTGGCCGCTGTCTCATGCATCTTCTGGCTGGCGGATCCGACCCAGTTCACTGATCCTGCGTTCAACCTTCTCACAGGAGGTCTTCTCCTCGGTTCCTGCTTTATGGCGACTGACTATGTGACTTCGCCAATGAGTACGAAAGGCGGCATAATCTTTGGTGTCGGAATCGGTTTCATTACATTGATGATCAGGTATTTCGGTTCGTATCCGGAAGGAGTCAGCTTCGCTATTCTTATCATGAACTCAGTGGTTCCGCTTCTCAACAAGTGGTTTCATCAGAAAAAATACGGGAGGGCATAGATCATGGCTGTAAAATCAAATCTCACCACAATGGTGGTCTGCCTGACAATTGTCAGCCTTGTCTGCTCCGCTCTTCTGGGTGGAATGTACGCCTTGACCGCCGAGCCGATCGCAAAGGCGAACGCTGACATCCTCAAGGCTTCCATCGGAGCCGTGCTTCCGGAAGGGGGCGAACTCTCCGAGGCCAAACCTGTCGAAGTCGGCGGACAGGCTTCTGAATATTATGTCAGCACCAAGGACGGCGCTCCTGTGGCCTACGCCGTGAAGTCAACGACCGTGGGTTTCGGCGGCCCGCTTGTCCTGATGGTCGGCATCACCGCCGACGGAGTGGTTTACAACACATCCGTCCTGTCCCACAACGAGACCCCAGGGCTTGGAGCCAAGTGCAACACCGATGAGAAGTTCATGAACCAGTTCAAGGGCTTTGATCCTTCTTCCAAGACTTTGACAGTAAAGAAAGACGGTGGCGACGTGGATGCCATCACGGCCTCCACGATCACCTCCAGGGCTTATGCGCTGGCCATTGACAACGCAGTGAAGGCTTTCAATTCAATCAAAGGAGAATAGGCTATGAGCAGCAATAAACTGAATATTTTTACAAAAGGTTTCCTGAAGGAAAACCCTACATTTGTACTGCTTCTGGGTATGTGCCCTACGTTGGCGACCACTACTTCGGCCATCAACGGCCTCAGCATGGGGCTCGCCACACTTTTCGTCCTTGTGCTTTCGAACATCGCCATCTCGGCGATCGCTCCTGTGGTCCCTGACAAGGTGCATATTCCTGTATATATCGTGGTCATCGCCACTTTCGTGACGATCCTCCAGTTTGCCATGCAGGCCTACACACCGGCGATGTACGCCACCCTCGGTCTGTTCATCCCGCTGATTGTGGTGAACTGCATCGTCCTCGGACGCGCGGAGGCGTTCGCCAACAAGAACGGCATCCTCGACTCCGCCCTTGACGGACTTGGAATCGGCTGTGGCTTCACACTCTCCCTGACAGTCATCGGAATTGTCCGCGAGATTCTGGGAAGCGGATCGGTCTTCGGTCTCAAGTTGATCTCCGGCGACGGAATCCTCGTGTTCGTGATGGCTCCGGGAGCGTTCCTCGCCCTTGGTTACCTTATGGTACTGTTCAACAAAATCGCTAAAAAGAACTAAGCCATGGAATATTTTCTTATAATAATCTCGGCGATATTCGTCAATAACATCATGCTTGCCCAGTTTCTGGGCACATGTCCGTTCCTGGGTGTCTCCAACAAGATCTCCACGGCGACCGGTATGGCCGGTGCGGTGTGCTTTGTGATCACCCTCGCGACTTTGGTGACTTATCTGATCAATCAGTATCTTCTGGAAGCCTTCGGACTCCAGTTCCTTCAGACCATCGCGTTCATCCTTGTGATCGCCGCCCTTGTGCAGATGGTGGAGATCGTGCTGAAGAAGATCAGCCCGTCCCTCTATCAGGCTCTGGGAATATTCCTGCCTTTGATCACCACGAACTGCGCCGTGCTCGGTGTGGCTCTCAACGTGGTCACAAAGGAGTTCGCTTTCGGTGGCCCCGCCCACATGCTGAACCTCGGTGAGTCCGTTGTGTATGCCTTCGCCACCGCCGTCGGCTACGGAATGGCCCTCGTGCTGTTCGCCGGCCTTCGCGAGCACCTCGACTTGAATGATGTTCCTAAGCCGTTCAAAGGCATTCCGATAGCCCT
>DCMG01000065.1:27472-48195 GCA_002321335.1 Bacteroidales bacterium UBA1628
GGTCTAGTATAGATTTTGTAGAAATCATCTGCCTTATTGGTTTCATTAATTAAATTGATTATGAAAAAGGCATTTTTAATTCTTGCGGTTCTGATTGGTTCGGCAGCGGCCGCGCTTGCACAGCCAAAGGCGATAGGCGGCCGTCTCGGCTTCAATTGCGCTGATTTCAGTTATCAGAATTATGTTCTGGGCAATGATTTCTTGGAAATTGATTTGGGAATAGATAATGGTTCAGACATGGGAAATTTCCATGCTGACGGAATCTATAACTTCATGATTCTCCGTCCTGATTGGACAACGTCAGGGTCATGGGGATTCTATGCCGGCCCGGGTGCGAGCATCGCCGTTTGGAACAAGGATGACGAAACCACGGTTCACGCCGGTTTTCTTGGCAATGTCGGCTTGGAGTACAATTTCGATTTCCCGCTCCAACTTTCAGTTGACCTGCGTCCAAGGCTGATGTTCAGCGGAAATGATCATAGTCCGGTGTCCTTGGGCGTCGGAGTCCGCTACGCATTTTAGTTTTCGGAATCAATTTTTGATAAAGTGAGGATTTCTTTGCCGGGAATCCTCACTTTATTCATTATTTGGGTAATATTTAGGTATCTTTGCATTCAGAATCAAACGTCAAAACTGATAGATGATGAGCCAGAAATTCCCTCTCGGCATGAAATGGGCTGAGGATGTGATATTCAAGGATAAGAAAATCGCGTTGGCCGACCTTCCTATGGATGAGGTTGAGGCTTGCTACAGGTTCTTGGAAGAATTCGCTTCTGAGAAGGTGATCTACGGAATCAACACCGGTTTCGGCCCTATGGCGCAGTGGAGGGTGGATGACAAGTACCTGAAAGACCTTCAGTACAACATCATCAGAAGCCATTCCACGGGAGCGGGAGAGCCCTTGGATGACATCTACGTCAAGGCGGCGATGATCGCCCGTCTGGGAACTTTCCTTCAGGCTCGCTCTGGCGTGCATCCGGATCTTGTCAAACTGTTGGTGGAGATGATTGACAGGAACATATTCCCGTTCATTCCTCAGCATGGCAGTGTCGGAGCGAGCGGTGATCTGGTTCAGTTGGCCCACATGGCGCTCTGCATGATAGGTGAGGGAAAGGTTCACTTTAAGGGAGAATGGCGTCCGTCCGCTGAGGTTCTGAAAGAGAATGGTCTGGAGCCGTTCAAGATTCACATCCGCGAAGGATTGTCTATCTCCAACGGAACTTCTTTCATGACAGGAATCGGCGTGGTCAACCAGATTTACGCCGATAGGCTTCTGGATTGGGCGACGCTGGCTTCCGTGATGATGAACGAGATAGCCTCGTCGTTCGACGACCTGATGTCTGAGGAACTGAATGAGGTGCGCCGCCATGAGGGGCAGCAGGTGATAGCCGCCAGGATGAGGGCTCTATCGGAGGGCAGCGGTTGCCTGCATAAGCGAGAGCACGAACTCTACGACAATGGCCACGCCTCTGACCATACATTTGACCATAAGGTTCAGGCTTACTATTCGTTGAGGTGCACTCCGCAGATTCTCGGCCCGGTCTATGAGACATTCGCCAATGCCCGCAGGGTGCTGGAGGAGGAACTGAACTCCGCCTGTGACAACCCGATTGTGGATCATGTGGCGAAGAATGTCTTCCACGGCGGCAATTTCCACGGGGACTACATCTCGTTGGAGGAGGACAAAGTGAAGATCTCCACGGTAAGGATGGCCATGACTGCCGAGCGTCAGCTGAACTACCTCTTCCATGACCGCATCAACGGCATCCTCCCTCCGTTCCTGAATATGGGAACGCTCGGACTGAACTACGGAATGCAGGCATGTCAGTTCACGGCCACTTCAACAACGGCTGAATGTCAGACACTCGCGATGCCGAATTACGTCCACAGCATACCGAACAACAATGACAATCAGGACATTGTGAGTATGGGGACCAACACGGCTCTGCTTACCAAGCGTGTCATCGACAACACCTATCAGGTCTTCGCGATCCATTTCATCGCTTTGGCACAGGCTGTTGACTGTCTTGGAATCGCTGGCAGACTCGCCCCGACATCCAGAAAGGTCTATGATGATGTACGTGTGATAATCCCTAAGTTCGTGGAGGACAATCCGTTCTACGAACAGATCGCGGCCGTGGAATCATATCTTAGAGACAATCCTTTAAATCTCAAGTAGATGGAACTTTTCCCTGAACTCGAAAAGAGGTACACCAAAGACCAGTTCACCGCGCGTGAGGCGCAGCGGATGGCTGAGTTCATCGCTTTCGGCCCGATAGTCTTCCAGGCTTCCCGCCTGCTGGTGAAATACGGCATCCTGGATCTTCTTCGCGACCATCGCGAAGGACTGACGGAGAAAGAGATCGTCGAGGCTGTCGGAGTCTCTGAATATGCCGTAAAGTGTCTTCTGGAAGCTGGCCTCTGCATTGGTACTGTGCTGGTTGACACCGAGACAGACCGATTCACAATCTCCAAGGTAGGCTGGTTTTTGCTTACGGATGAGGCCACGAAGGTCAACATGGATTTCAACAACGATGTCAACTACGAGGGCTTCTTTCATCTGGATGAGTCCTTCAGGGAGCATCGCCCTGCCGGCCTGAAATGTCTGGGAGATTGGAACACGATTTACGAAGGTCTTTCCACCCTTCCAGAGCCGGCCCGGACAAGTTGGTTCGCATTTGATCATTTCTATTCAAACAATTCTTTCGGGGCGGCGCTGAAGATAATATTCGACCGTCCTGTGAAGAATCTGCTTGATGTCGGCGGCAACACCGGAAAATGGGCTCTTCAGTGCGTTTGCCATGATCCTGACGTTCAGGTCACTATCTTTGACCTGCCTCAGCAGATCGGTTTGATGAGGAAAGAGACTGCCGGTAAGCCAGGTGCGGAGAGGATTCACGGCTGTGGAGGCAACCTGCTCGACCCGGAGACCAGATTCCCTGATGATAAGGAATATGATGTCATCTGGATGAGTCAGTTTCTGGACTGTTTCTCCGAGGATGAGATCCTGAGCATTCTGCGTAGGGCTGCTGAGATTCTCCGTCCTGGAGCGAGACTCTGCATCATGGAACTTCTATGGAACCGCCAACGCTTTGAGCCTGCGGCTTTCTGCCTGACAATGACCAGTCTGTATTTTACGGCTATGGCCAACGGCAACAGCAAGATGTACTACTCCGAGGATCTGACAAGGCTGATAGAGAAAGCCGGGATGAAGGTCGATAAGATTATCGATGGCATCGGCCAGGGACACAACATATTGATTTGCGTTAAAGAATAAAAGATCATAATAATGAGAAAGGAAGAAATAATCACCAAGGTCAACGGATTTCTCGTTGACGAGTTCGAGATTGACGCGGCGCTTCTGAACGACAATGCCGCGCTAAAAAAAGATCTGGGCATCGACAGCCTTGACATCGTGGACATCATCGTCTTGATTGACAAGGAATTCGGCATCAAGGTCAAGTCAGAGGAACTCGGCAGGCTCACCACTTTGGGCAGCCTTTACGATTTCATTGAGGAAAAGATAGCTTAGGAATATAACCACGCTCCAACCTGATGGGCGCTTATAGGAGTGAATATGTCCGAGAGCGGAGAAAGGCAGTGGCAAGGCACGACTGACGGGACTTCGTGGATGCACAGGTCTCTGATCGGGATGATGAAGGTCATTCCGCTGTGGTTCTTTTACCTGCTGATGAGCCTTGTGATTCCGTTCTACATGATATTCAATCATAAAGGGTATATTTCCAATTACCACTACTTCCGCCGCAGACACGGTTTCGGGCCTTTGGAATCTTTCCTTCATGTGTTCTCGTGCCACTGGATGTTCGGAACTGTCATCATGGACAGGTTCGCGTCATATTCAGGAAAGAACTTTAAGGTGGAAGTTCCTCAGATGCCGATGTATGAGGAACTTTGCTCCGGAAAGAGCGGCTTTTTGCAACTGAGTTCGCACATAGGCAACGATGAACTTGCCGGCTATGAACTGAGGCCTCCCAAGAAGATGAACGCGCTGGTGTTCGGCGGGGAGGGCGAGGCTCTGACAGAGAACAGGGAAAGGATTCTAGGCGGAAACAATGTCCGTCTTGTGTGCATTTCAGAGGATATGTCTCACCTTGTGATTCTGAACAACGCCTTGTCTGACGGAGAGATAGTGAATATTCACGGCGACAGGGTATTCGGGTCGAACCGCACAGTCCGCTGCGAGATTCTTGGGGCTGAGGCTGAACTTCCTTTGGGACCGTTTCTGCTGGCTTCCATGAGAGGTGTCCCGGTGGTTTCGGTCTTTGTGATGAAGGTCGGACTGAGAAAGTACCGTGTGCATCTGTTCCGTCCGGACGAAGGTCTGGAAGGCTTAGGGGTGAGGGAAAAGGCTGAGGCGATGGCGAGAGCCTACGCCGGCGAAATCACGGAGATTCTGAAGCTCTACCCAAACCAATGGTTCAATTTTTACGAGTTCTGGAAAAATGACTGAGGACGATTTGAAAACTTTTGACTTCACGTCTGTGGACATCAAGGATCTTCTGCCTCAGCAGGAGCCTTTTGTCATGATTTCCAGTCTTTTGTCATGCTCCTACCAGAGGACAGTGACACGTTTTCTGATCCAGAAGGACAATGTTTTCGTCGAGGATGGAAAACTTGTTTCTGAAGGACTTGTGGAGAACATCGCCCAGACCTGCGCCGCAAGAATAGGCTTTATCAACAAGTACTTGCTCCACAAACCAGTCAGCGTGGGCTATGTCTGCGCCCTCAAGGATTTCAAGGTTTTTGGAACTCCGTCTGTCGGAGAAACCATCGAGACGGAAATTAACCTCAAAGGGGAATTCGGAACTATGCTGATGGTGGATGCAGAGATAAAATCAGACGGGAATATGATAGCGGAAGGTTCAATGGTGATAGCCTTGGACGAAACCAAGCCGGTCGGCGGACATAAGGCCGTGGTCAAGGTTTCTGACAACATAATCTCCCCGTTAGGAACGACCACGGATGAGAATTATGCGAAGGTGAAGGCCGGAGAGTCGGCGCTGAGACTTTACGAATCCTCGAAAGACCTTCCGGAGCCGTTCTTCGCATCGCTGATGGATGAAGAGTCTTTGGCAGATGAATATGCCGGGATGGATTCGTCGGCAGGGATTGGCGGACAAACTGGGCTGGACGGTCTGACACGCTTTGAGAAACGTATGATTCTCTCTGTGTCGAAGGCTTTGAAAGGGACCGGAATAGATCCGGCTTCTGATGACGTGCTGTTTGTGATTTCTTCCACGAAAGGTAATGTCGAGTTGCTGGACAGCGGGGCAGGGCCTTGCGGCGGTGATCCGGCCGAGAGGGAAAGGCTCGGGAATTCCGCTGAGAAGGTTGCGGGATTCTTCGGCAACAAAAACACCCCTTTGGTGGTCTCGAACGCCTGCATCTCAGGACTTTGTGCCCAGATCGTCGCGATGAGACAACTCAAGGCCGGAAAATACAGAACTGTGATTGTGACCGGATCCGATGTCCAGTCCAGGTTCATCATTTCTGGATTCCAGTCGTTCAAGGCGTTGTCCCAGGAGGCTTGCAGACCGTTTGACGCGCACAGGAAGGGCCTGAACCTTGGAGAGGCCGCCGCCACGATCATATTCCAGTACAAGATTCCCGGGCCTGAAGACTGGGTTTTGGTCCGAGGTGCGATCCGTAACGACGCGAACCATATTTCCGGGCCGTCCAGAACCGGAGAGGGAAGCTTCAGGGCGATCAAGGCTGCTCTCGGTGAAGTCAAGCCTGAGTCTCTGGCCCTTGTTTCGGTCCATGGCACATCGACCGCCTACAATGACGAGATGGAGTCGATCGCTTTGACCAGAGCAGGGTTGCAGAACGTGCCTGTGAACAGCCTGAAAGGCTATTTCGGCCACACGATGGGAGCGGCGGGAATCCTTGAGGCCATCCTTTCCATGGCTTCCATAGATGACGGAACCGTGCTCGGGACGCGGGGATATTCAGAGTGCGGGGTTTCCTGTCCGCTGGACATCTCCCCGGAACCCAGAAAGACGACGAAGCGGGCGTTCGCCAAGCTGCTGTCAGGGTTCGGGGGCTGCAATGCCGCCGCCATATTCATGAAAGGTGATCTCTTTTTGGAAGGAGGTGAAAGATGAAGGTCAAGGCTCATGTCCTGATCACTCCGGAGAAAGTGGTCGTTGGCGAAAAAATACTTATCTTTGGCTCCACTGGGGCTGACCTTCTGGTGGAGACTTACCGGCAGAAGGTTGGGGACTATCCCAAGTTCTTCAAAATGGATCCTTTGGCGCGCTTGGGATTCGTGGCAACGGAACTGCTTCTGGGTGAGGAGAATCCGAGAAGGACTGACTGCGAGGACAGGGCTGTGGTCCTGTTCAACCGGAGCGCCTCCCTTGCGGATGACTCCGAGTACCAGAAAACAATAGGGAAAGATGGCTTCTTTCCCAGCCCGGCAGTGTTCGTCTACACGCTTCCGAACATTGTGACAGGGGAGATCGCCATTCGGAACAAGTACTACGGAGAGACTTCCTTTTATGTGCTTGAGAACAAGGACGAGGCGGTGATGAAAGAGATTGTGGAACAGGCGTTTCAGGATCCGGTGACGGAATCCGCGATTGCCGGCTGGCTGGAATGCTCTGATCCGGAACATTTTGAGGCTGAATTATATTTAATCGAAAAATAATATGGATGCACTTATCAACGAATTGAAGACAAAGATCATAGAGGCTTTGAAACTGGACGGCGTCACGCCGGAGGACATCGACGCTGACGCACCTCTTTTCGGAGAGGGCCTTGGTCTTGACTCCATTGATGCTCTGGAACTCATGCTGCTTTTGGAGAAGAATTACGGAATAAAGCTGAAGAATCCTGCCGAGGGCAAGGAGGTCTTTAAGTCCGTCAGGACAATGGCCGAGTACATCAAGGCTAACCAGTCGAAGTAAGTGTCCGGGAGAATCGTCATAACAGGAGCCGGGATCATCTCCGCCATCGGGGTGGGGAAGGAGGCGACATTGCGTTCCCTGCTCGCCCGCAGGAGCGGTGTCGGGAGTCTGAGGCATCTTCATACCGCCCACTCTGACCTGCCTTGCGGGGAGGTGAATATGTCCGGAGGGGAACTGAAGAACGCTCTTGGGATTCCTGCGGACAGGACTGTCCCTCGGACAACATTGCTTGGAATCACCGCTGTCAAAGAGGCGATGGAGGAGGCCGGAGTCACTGGCTCGGACCGTTCCGCATTGATTTCCGGAACGACTGTCGGAGGAATGGATGTGACTGAACGTCACTATCTTCAAGAAAAAGGTCAGTCTCTATTCCGCCTTCACGACTGTGGAAGCTGCACGGATGAGATTGCCGATTTCTTCGGCGGTTTCGGCCTTGTGACCACAATCTCCACGGCTTGTTCCTCGGCGGCGAATTCCATCATGCTTGGGGCTGACCTTATCAGGAGCGGACGGTGCGATGTCGTTGTCGCCGGTGGCGCTGAGTGCCTGACCAGATACCATCTCAACGGATTCAATTCCCTGAAGATTCTGGACAGCGAATCTTGCCGGCCGTTCGATGCGACCCGTAACGGTCTGAATCTCGGCGAAGGAGCCGGATTCGTGGTCCTTGAGAGTGAGGAACATGCCTTGAAGAGAGGCGCGCGGCCGCTCGGGGTCCTGGACGGCTACGGCAACGCCTGCGACGCTTTCCACCAGACCGCCTCTTCGGATGATGGCGAAGGCGCTTTCCTGGCGATGTCCAAGGCATTGAATATGTCAGGGTTGGAACCTTCGGACATCGACTATGTGAACGCCCACGGCACGGCCACGCCTAACAACGACGCCAGCGAAAGCCGGGCGATGTTCCGTCTTTTCGGAGACAAGATCCCTCCTGTGTCTTCCACAAAGGCGTTCACCGGTCACACGACCAGCGCTGCCGGCAGCATCGAGGCTGTGATCTGTCTCCTTGCCATCCGTCACGGCGTCATCCCTGCGAACCTGAACTGGAAGGAACCGTTTGACGGAGGAATCATCCCTGAGACGGATGGACGTGAAGGAGTCACGCTCAATCACGTCCTATGCAATTCCTTCGGTTTCGGAGGCAATGACTCATCCTTGTTGATTTCACGTTATGGCAAATAGGATTTACATACGTTCCGCGGCTCAGATTTCTGTCCAGAAGCCTCTCTGTGAGGACTGGATGGCTGATCCAGCATCATGTGCTGAACCTTATCTCAGGAGCCGGGATCCGGATTTCAAGCCGTTCCTGAATCCTATGCAGGCGCGAAGAATGGGCTTGATCCTAAAACGTGCGGTCGCCGTTTCCAAGACTGCGTTGAATGAAGCCGGAATCGAATGCCCGGACGCCATATTCACGGGCACGGGACTTGGCTGTATGGAGAACACGGAGAATTTCCTGTCGGCGATGTGCCGGGACGGGGAGGAAATGCTTCCCCCGACCTATTTCATGATGTCCACCCACAACACGATCAGTTCGGCGGTGGCCATCCTGCTTCGTTGCCACGGGTGCAACTGCACATATTCACAGAAGGACATCTCCTTCGAGAGCGCATTGTTGGACGCTTTCATCCAGCTTCAGTCAGGACGTATCTCCAATGCCCTTGTCGGGGCGCACGACGAGACGACACCGGCCACCTACGATCTTCTGAAAGGTGCCGGGTACTTCGGCGAAGGCATCACCGCCGCCGAGGCCTCTTCCGCATTTGTGCTGTCCGCATCCCATGTCTCTTCGACAGGCTCAGAGACCCGGAGGATGATGTCACACGACCGGTTCCTGAGCCTGTCGAAGGGACCTCTCTGCGAACTGTCCGACGTCCAGATCCTCCACTCTCCGAAGAATCTGGAAACCATTGTCAATGAATATCATGCCTCGCGCGTTATCCGCAGCGCAGACTATTTCAAGCTCTTCGGCAAATGCTTCTCGGCCTCGGGCCTCGGGGTCTATGAGGCGGCGATGAGGATCTCCGGAGGACTTGACAAGGACATCCTTGTCGTGGACGATGCCGGAGAGGATGTCGGGCTTGTTTATCTTAAAGGCCTATGTGGAGACTGCTGACATTGTCCGTTGTCCAGAGCCTCCTGCTGTCCGGAGGCCAGGTGCTTCTCAAGTTCGCCCTTGAGAAGATGGGCAGTTTTGAGTGGACGTGGACGTTTTTCGGCCGTCTGTTGGTGAATTGGTGGTTTCTTGGCTGTGGACTATGCTACGCCGGAGGCACGGTCCTGTGGATGTACATCCTCAAGAGATTCCCGTTCAGCATGGCATACCCGATGATCAGCCTGAGTTATGTGTTCGGGATGCTCGCGGCCATATTCATTTTCCATGAGAACATTCCCGCCACCCGTTGGATCGGGGTGTTCCTGATCATCAGCGGGTGCGTGCTTATCGCTAAATGATTATGAGAAGTTTAAGAATAATATTCGTTGACCTCGCGCTGCTTTTCGCCGCATCATCGGCTTCCGGCGCTGACTATAAGCCGCTTACTGAGGCGCAGACCGCAGAGGCCATACAAAAGATCGACGCTTCGTGCGCCGGAATCAAGAGCCTGAAGGCAGACTTCAAGCAGGTCAAGGACATAGCCATCCTTCAGGAGAAGATGGTCTCCACAGGCAAGATGTATTTCGCCGACGGAATGTTGAGGTGGGAATATGTCTCACCTTACACCTACCTTTTCATCTTGAACAAGGAGAAAGTGCTTCTGCAGAGCAGCCAGACCACTAATAAGATGGATGTGAACTCGAATCGCCTTTTCAAGTCCATCGCGAGGATCATCATGAACAGCATCACAGGACAGGGACTGGCCGGTGGCGGGGACTTCAAGGTGCGGATGTTTCTTGACGGCGGCTGCTATGTGGCTGAGCTGGAGCCTCTTAAAAAAGAGATGAGACAGATGTTCAAAACTGTTCGTCTGCATTTTGGCAAGGACTTGAAAGTCAATGAGGTGGATTTGGTTGACAACAGCGGCGAGACGGTGATCACGATTCTGAACGCTGAATATAACAAGACGGTCGATGCGAAGGTTTTTGTTGTTGATTAGCTTGCTGCTGATTTCGGCTTTTTCTTCTGGTGCATATGTCGCTTCGACAGGCTCAGCGACCGATGTGTTTCTGGTCACTGAGCTAGTCGAAGTGACCGGTACCGATGCTCCCTACCTTTTCCCGTTCAACGATAATGAAGCTGTCCGCTACACAGTGGCCATAACCTTCAAAAACGCCTCTTTTTCAGGAATATGCGTGGTCAAGCAGAAGGATGACATCATTGTAGGCACCATAGTGAACGAATTCGGAATTAGAGCATTTGACTTTACCGTCAGTTTGGACAGAAAGCATGTCAAGCTACTGAACGTCATGAAGACTCTAGACAAATGTCTTGTTCGCAAGACAATAGCTCGTGACTTGAGACGATTGTTCAGTTCATCATCCACTGATGAATATGTCTCCGTTGAAGGGGGCAAAATCATTATGAGGAGGCCGAACCGAAGCTACACTTTTTCAAAAATGAACATCCCCGAATGAGACTTTTAGGCACATTCTTCACTATCCTCTCCACAAAAGAGACTGGTGGAAGATTCGAACCACGGTTGGTGAGCTCTGCCGAACCACTAATCAGGCTCGAACCTGACAACGTGATCTTCAAGTCCCATTTTCCTGACTATCCGATCA
The DNA here is from genome assembly GCA_002321335.1 of Bacteroidales bacterium UBA1628. Classification (GTDB taxonomy): domain Bacteria; phylum Bacteroidota; class Bacteroidia; order Bacteroidales; family UBA932; genus Cryptobacteroides. Next base: position 38,122 of record DCMG01000065.1, read on the forward strand.
CTCCCGGAGCCGTGCAGATCCGTGTGGCGACAGAACTGTTGGAAGCCCATCTTGGGAAATCGCTGAGTCTCACACGGGTAAAAGACTTGAAATTCATGGAACCGCTTTTTCCCGAGGCCGAGGTGACATATTCATTCACCAAACTTATGGAGACTGATGAGGGCCTGAAAGTGGAACTCACAGTCCGCTCGGAGGAAAAAGTCTTTTCGCGGATGAGTCTTGAATATGCCTGTGAGGATTGTCCTGATGGCGCTTCGACAGGCTCAGCGACCACCGATCCGGTCACTGAGCCTGTCGAAGTGACCGAAACTGTCGAAGCGCCTGGCATATTGAAGAATCTGAAAACCTGTGTCATAATCCCCGTCTATAACAATGCCGGAACAATCACGGATGTGGTACAGAGAACGTTGAGGTACTGCAAAGACGTGATAGTAGTGGATGACGGCAGCACAGACGGCTCCTCTGACTCCTTGTCAGAACTCGGCGCTGTGGTCGTGCGCTATAAAGATAACCGTGGCAAAGGTTACGCCCTGAAGACCGGCTTCAAGGAAGCCAAGGCTAGAGGCTTCGAACGCGCCATCACCATTGACGCTGACGGCCAGCATTTTCCGGAGGATATCCCCGTGTTCGCCGCACAGGCCAGAGAGCATCCGGACGCCATGTTTGTCGGAAGCCGCAATCTAAGGATGGAGAACATGCCGGGAGGCAACACTTTCGCCAACAAGTTCTCGAATTTCTGGTTCAGACTCCAGACCGGCGTGAATCTCCCTGACACCCAGTCAGGTTTCCGCCTCTATCAACTGAACCGCATCGGCAGACTTCGCTTCCTGACCTACCGCTACGAGGCTGAATTGGAACTCCTTGTGTTCCAGTGCTGGAAAGGTGTATCAATGATCCCGGTCGGAATCAAAGTCTATTACCCGCCGGAAGGGGAGCGTGTCACCCATTTCCGCCCGTTTTGGGATTTCTTCCGCATCAGCGTTCTGAACACAGCCCTGTGTGTTCTCGCCATCTTTTACGGTCTGCCGTCTCGGCTGCTTCGCAAAAAATGAGTATCTTCGCAGGATTATTGTAGAGAAGCGGCGTGACGGACTTTTTCCTTAAGATCTACGACTTCCTAAGCGGAAGAAAATGGCTGGCGGCCCTGCTGTCGGTCCTTCTTGCGGGTGTCTGCCTGTTTCTCGCCTCACGGCTTCACTATGAGGAGGATATCTCCAGATTCCTGCCGGGCGATGAGGAAAGCACGAAATATTCCGAGGCCTACAACGCCCTTGGTAAAAAGAACAACATCATCCTGATTTTCTTGGCAAAAGATGGCTCGGAGGCTGGTGAGGATGAGATTTCCGAGGCGATTCACGATTTTGAGGACGTGTTCGATGCCGTGGATTCCACCGGCATGGTTCCTCAAAGGCAGATAACCGTAGACAGCGGAATGGCGTTCGGGGTGATGGAGGATGTCACTTCCGGATACCCCTTGTACATGACCGAGGCTGACTATCAGCGCATAGACTCACTCCTGAATATTCAAGGCTACGTCTCCGCTCAGCTTGCGGCTGACCGTCAGTCCCTGTTGTTCCCGACAGGTGACGCGATGGTCGCCAATGTCCGCACGGATCCTCTGCATCTGTTCACACCTGTGCTTCAGCGGTTGAGAACCAGTGCCGCCAATTCGAACTACGACATTGTCGATGACTGCATATTCACAAAGGATGGTCATGGACTCGCATTTTTGACCTCTCCTTACGGCACTAGCGAGTCGGGGATGAACTCCAAGGTGGCGGATTTGGTTGATGAGGCGATTCAAAGGATAGTGACGGAGCATCCTGGAGTCTCCGTGTCCGCCGTGGGCGCTCCGCTGATCGCCGTGACCAACGCCACACAGATCAAGAAGGACAGCATTCTGGCCATATCTCTGGCTCTGCTTCTGATCGGTCTTCTGCTGGTGTTTACCTACAAACGCTTCTCGGACATACTCTGGATAGTCCTTTCAATCACATTCGGCTGGCTTTTCGCCGTCGGAGGCATCGCTCTGATTAGGGACAGCATGTCGATCATCGTCATCGGAGTCGCTTCCGTGATCATCGGCATCGCCGTTAACTATCCGCTGCATTTTATGGACGGCCTGAAATCCGGTGTGAGTCCTCGCCAGAACCTCAAGGAGATGGTCGAGCCTTTGCTTATCGGCAACATCACCACGATCGCCGCCTTCCTGTGCCTTGTCTGGCTGGATGCGGTGGCGATGCAGGACCTGGGGCTGTTCGGCTCACTGATGCTGGCCGGCACGATCATATTCGTGCTTGTCTTCCTGCCGGTCTTCACCAAGGCTCGAAAGAATGTCGGCGGCACACTTGAACTGGGACGGATTCTTCCGGACAAGGCTCCTTCGAACAGTTGGCTTCTTGCCGCCGTGATGGCTGTGACTGTGGTCATGTATTTCCTCAGCGGACGAACCAGTTTCGATTCCGACATGAGGAACATCAACTTCATGACCCAGAGTCAGAAACGTGATCTGGAGATGCTTCAGAGCGGATTGGAGCAGTCCGGCTACAACCAGATTTACGCCATCGCCGAAGGCCGGGATCAGGGGACCGCGCTTGAACTGAACGACAAACTGCTGGCGAGACTGGATTCCCTGAAAGGCAGTGTAGCCTTTGTCAAGGGGGCCGGCAATTTCGCTCCGTCGAAGAAAACTCAGACCGAAAGGATAGAGAGGTGGAATGCTTTCTGGGGCGGTGGCCGCGCGGAAATGCTTCTGAAAGAATTGGCTGACGAAAGCCGGAGGCAAGGATTCTCGGAGTCGGCGTTCAGCCCGTTCACGGACATATTGACCAATGAATATTCAGTCTTATCCTCCGATGATTCTTCTTTGAAAGAGTCATTCGACGGCACATATATCCTCAATGATAACGGGAAATGTCTGGTTGTCAATCAAGTGTACTTCAAGGACGCTTCCAGTGGACCTGACATAAAGGATGCCCTGCGCATGGACGGAACGCTTGTATTCGACACCGGCGACATCAGCAACCGCCTTGTGACCGTACTTTCCGAGAGCTTTGACTACATCGGCGCGATATGCAGCCTTGTGGTGTTCGTCTTCCTGTGTCTCAGCTTCCGCCGTCTGGAACTGGGACTTCTGTCCTTCTTCCCGCTGGCTGTCAGCTGGTTCTGGATTCTGGGTCTGATGGGTCTGCTGGACATCCGCTTCAACATCGTCAACATCATCCTCGCCACATTCATCTTCGGGCAGGGCGACGACTACACGATTTTCATCACCGAAGGGCTTGTCTATGAATATGCCTACGGGAAAAAACGTCTCGCAACCTATAAGAACAGTGTCTTTCATTCGGCCGTGATAATGTTCATCGGCATCGGGGCCTTGGTTCTGGCCAAGCACCCGGCCATGCGCTCGCTTGGAGAGGTGACCGTTATCGGAATGTTCATCGTTGTGGTGATGGCGTACTACCTGCCACCGGTGATGTTCAGATGGCTGACGGAAAAGCACGGAGTTAAGCGTGACATTCCTCTTACTTTGAAGAGGTTGTCATATTCAATCTACGCTCTTGTCGGCTATGTGCTGCTGATGTTCCTGTTCGCCTATCCTTATACTTTCCTCCATTTCCTTTTCAGAGGGAACACGGAAGAAAGTAAGTTGAAGTACCATCAGTTCATCCAAAGGATGTCCCGCTTCTTGTTGAGACACGTGCCGGGAGTCCGGTTCACGCAGGCCGGAGAGTGCGATTTCGGCAAGCCTTCCGTGATCATCGCCAACCATCAGTCGCATTTGGATCTGATCTGCCTTATGGCCTTGAATCCCAAGTTGGTTTTCTTTACGAACGAATGGGTGTGGAAGAATCCTATCTACGGCTATGTGATCCGCAAGGCCGATTATATTCCTGTGAGTGACGGAGTTGAGGCTCATTTCGATAAAATCCGCGCTTTGGTCGCTCAGGGATATTCATTGGTCATTTTCCCGGAAGGGACGAGGACGTCGGACGGCTCGATCGGGCGTTTCCACAAGGGGGCTTTCTATGTGGCCGCCGAACTTGGTCTGGACATCACTCCGGTGTTCATCCACGGGGCTTACGATGTGCTTCCGAAGACGGACTTCATGCTCCGTGAGGGTTCTGTCCACGTTGAGGTGGGGACTCGGATTCCTTGCCCGCAGGATTACCGTATGATGACGAAAGAGTGCCACCGGCTTTTCGTGAGCCATTATTCCGAGCTCCGCAAGACTTTGGAGACACCTGAATATCTTTCCGTTTACGTCAGGTACAAGTACCTTTACAAAGGCGCCGACGTGGAGTCCCGCTGCCGCAAGGCGTTGGCCAGTGTAGCTGATGCCGCGTTTTTGCGGGAGGCACCTCAAGGTGATCATTTTGAGATCCATGACTGCGGGCAAGGGGAGCACGCCTTGATCTTCGCCCTTATGCATCCTGAGATTCAGGTGGATGCCTACGACAGAGACGAGGACAACGTCTTGCTGGCCTCGAACTGCTCCTGCCTGCCCGATAATATTCATTTCCACTTGGAGCCATGAGACGAGCCATTCTGACACTGATGACCGTGCTGATGTTCGGCATCCACGCTTACGCGCGAAAACTGACAGCGTTCTTCCCTGAACCGGGCAAGGCCAACGGTGCCGCCGTGATTGTCTGTCCCGGAGGAAGTTACTATTGGCTTTCCCGAAAAACCGAAGGCACGGAAGTGGCGAATAAACTGGCCGATGCCGGATTCGCGGCGTTCGTCCTACACTACCGCCACGCCGGCACGAGATACTTCCTTTTCGGAAACATGGCGATTCCCCAGAATCACTACCCAAATGCGTTGGATGACCTCCGTGAAGCTGTTATGGAAGTGCGGCGGAAGGCTTCCGAATATTCCATCGACCCTTCAAAAGTCGGTGTGATGGGCTTCTCGGCCGGCGGTCACCTCGTCCTGAACAGCGGAGAGGAAGCGATTGAGAATCAAGGAATATCCTCGCGTCCGTCCTTCGTCGTCTCTGTCTATCCGGTCATCACCATGACCGATGAGACCATCGTCCACAACCGTTCCCGGAAAGCTCTGCTCGGAAAACACTGGAACGATCCGGACCTAAGCCGGCGTCTGTCAATGGAACTGAATATCCCGTCGGACATGCCGCCGGTCTTCCTTGTGAACTGTCTAGATGATCCCACCGTTGACTACCGCAACTCCGTCGTGATGGACCACGCCTTGACCGAATCCGGAATCCCCCACAAGTATATTCAGTTTCCCTCCGGCGGCCACGGCTTCGGCGCCTCCTCCCCTCGGGCCGACTGGCTCCCCCTTTTCCTGGACTGGTTTGAGAACATGATGGCTCATGGCAGCAGTGACTGATCCTCGATGATGTTTCAGCCATGCCCTGCTTGTCATAAGCGTGTAATGTAATTGATTGTTAATTAGTGTGTTCGTAAATGCTGCCCTCTGAAATTGACCGGCAATTTTTTGTAACTGCCACTGAATCAATAAGTGGCGTTTCACCCTGTCAAGCCCATAAGATTTTGATTTACCGCTGTTTTTGTCTAAATTCGCATAATATTCGACTTATTGAAATGACACAGGATATTGAGTTTCAGCCGGTGGAAGTCATCAAAGACTTTCAAGAGGGGAAAATGCGCGAGGCTCTGGCCTATCTGGCGGCCAACTCACCGTATTACCAAAGGATGTTTTCCCGTTTCGGGATAGATGTCTCCGCAATTCGCCATATTGAGGATCTTGTCAAGATTCCGTTCACGGAAAAGAAGGACCTCCAGCTCTACAACGAGGACTTTCTGTGTGTCCCGAGGAACAAGGTGATCGACTACATCACCACTTCCGGCACACTTGGGGATCCGGTCACGTTCTGCTGTACTGAAAAGGATCTCCAGAGACTCGCCTACAATGAGAGGAAGTCATTCGAGTGCGCCGGAGTGCATCCCGGCAATGTCGTCCAGCTTATGACGACCATCGACAAACGCTTCATGGCCGGTCTGGCTTATTTTCTCGGCATCAGGGAGTTGGGCGCGGGAATCATCCGAGTGGGCAATGGCGTGCCGGAACTTCAATGGGACACAATCCAGCGCATCAAGCCGGACACGATCATGTGCGTGCCATCGTTTATCCTCCGTCTCATCCAGTATGCGGAGGAGCACGGCATCGACTACCGTAACTCCAGCGTGAAGAGGATAATCGGAATAGGCGAAGGACTCCGCAACCAGGACTTTTCGCTCAATCTGCTCGGCTCGAAGATAAAGGAGAAATGGGATGTGGAGCTCTATGCCACATATTCATCGACAGAGATGGGAGCCACGTTCTCGGAATGTCAGTACGGAATGGGCGGTCATGTGCATCCTGAACTGATCATCGTGGAGATCATCGGTGAGGACAACATGCCTGTCCCGGACGGAGAAGAAGGAGAGATAGTTGTGACCACCCTTGGAGTCGAGGGAATGCCTCTGCTGCGCTTCCGGACCGGGGACATCGCCGCGAAGAGAGTCGAGCGGTGCAAGTGCGGAAGAAACTCCTACCGCCTCACGCCTTTGGTCGGTCGCAAGAACAACATGATAAAACTCAAGGGCACGACCCTTTACCCGCCGTCCATCAATGACGTGCTGGACAATGTGGACTACGTGGCCAACTATGTGGTCTATGTGCAGGACACCGAGGCCGGCACCGACGATGTCGTCGTGAAGGTCGGCCTGACCAATGAACCGGACTTTGACGTGGTCAAAGACCTTAAGGACAGATTCCGCTCAAGGCTTCGTGTGGCTCCGAATGTGGAAATCCATCCAAAGGAGGAAATCCAGAAGGTGCTCTTCCCGGCCAAGAGCCGCAAACCGGTGAAATTCGTGGATTTAAGAGCCAAGAAATGATGATTGACGAAACCATCTTTGACGACATAAGACCCTACAGGGACGACGAGATCCCTGCCGCGATGCACCGCATAGCGGACAATGACCTTTTCCCATTGTTGTCCTCGTTTGCGTTCCTGGACAGGAATGTGGAGGAAGTCCGTGCGGAAGTCCGGAACATCAGCACTGTGCATGACTTCCAGAAACAGATCATGTGGTACGTCAACGAGCAGATAGTCAGACGCAGCATGTCTTCCTACACGGTCTCCGGAATCGAGAATCTGAATCCGTCCGGGCACTATCTTTTTGTCTCGAACCACAGGGACATCATGCTTGACGCCTCCGTGCTTCAGAACATTCTTCATGCCCACGGCTTTCAGACATCCGAGATCACTTTCGGCGCCAATCTGATGAGTTCCAGTCTGGTGATCGACATCGGCAAGTCCAACAAGATGTTCAGGGTGGAGAGAGGAGGCAACATGAAGGATTTCTACAAATCATCCGTCCATCTGTCCGAGTACATCAGACACACCATTGTGGACAGGGGAGAGTCCGTCTGGATCGCGCAGAGGAACGGTCGCACCAAGGACGGCAACGACGCTACAGACCAGGGGATTATCAAGATGTTCGGCATCAGCAAGCGTGATGACAAGATCAAGGCATTGTCCGAACTGAACATAGTTCCGCTCTCCATTTCCTACGAATGGGAAACCTGTGACTACATGAAGGCCCTTGAACTTTACCAGTCAAGGTCGGAGAAATACGTCAAGAAGCAGGGCGAGGACCTTTCCAGCATCCTTTCCGGCATCACATCCTTCAAGGGCGACGTGCACCTGACGTTCTGTCCGATGGTCACGGAGCAGGACCTGATGGCCTACGATGCCCTTCCCGGCATTGAATATAACCGTGAGGTCGCAAGGCTTCTTGACCGTAGGATCCACGCCGGCTACAGGCTGACTCCCAACAACTTCATTGCCCACGACATCCGCTTCGGGAAGCACGAGTTCAAGGGAGGGAAATACACCGAGGAGCAGAAAGAGCGGTTCCTGCACCATCTGAAGAAATTGGAGAAATACGATGTCGATGAGCCGGAGGTACTGATGGACATATTCCTTGGAATATATTCAAATCCTGTTGATAATTGTTTTGTGAGAAGCCATGAATAGGGTAGTGATAACAGGAATGGGCATCTGGTCATGCCTTGGAAAGACTTTGGACGAGGTTCGCGATTCTCTTTACGATGGGAAGTCCGGGATTGTCTTCGACCCGGAAAGGAAGGAGATTGGCTTTCGTTCCGCTTTGACGGGCAAGGTGGAAGTCCCTGACCTTAAGAAAGAACTAAGCCGCTCTCAAAGGGTGTTCATGCCGCAGCAGGCGAAGTTCGCCTATTGCGCCACAAGGGACGCTCTGAGAGACTCCGGAGTGGATGAGGAATATCTCGCCTCGCACGAGGTCGGACTCCTCTATGGCAACGATTCCTCGGCTCTTCCCGTGATCGAGTCCGTGGACATCATCCGCGAGAAGAAAGACACGATGATGTGCGGCTCTGGAGCGATCTTCCAGTCGATGAACTCGACGGTGACGATGAACCTCGACTGCATATTCAGGCTCAAGGGAATGAACCTGACCGTGTCGGGAGCTTGCGCCAGCGGTTCGCACGCCATCGGGCTTGGCTCGCTTCTGATTCAGCATGGCCTTCAGGAGATGGTTGTCTGCGGCGGCGCCCAGGAGGTTCATCCTTACGCCGTTGCATCTTTTGACGGAATCTCTGCGTTCTCTGTAAGGGAAAACGAACCGGAAAAGGCCAGCCGTCCTTTCGACCGTGACCGTGACGGACTTGTGCCGAGCGGCGGCGCGGCCACGGTTATCCTTGAAAACTACGAGTCCGCTGTCCGCAGGGGAGCGAGGATCTACGGCGAGGTGCTTGGCTACGGCTTCTCCGGCAACGGCGACCACATCTCCACTCCGAACGTGGACGGCCCGAGACGTTCTCTTGAAATGGCGGTCAGGCAAGCCGGAATTGACAGGAATATGATAGGCTACATCAACGCCCACGCCACTTCCACCCATGTCGGGGATGCCAATGAGGCCAAAGCGATCGCATCTGTTTTCGGTGACAGGACAGTCCCTGTGACCAGCACCAAGTCCCAGACCGGCCACGAGATGTGGATGGCCGGAGCCAGCGAGGTGGTCTACTCGATGCTTATGATGAAGAACGACTTCATCGCCGCTAATCTGAATTTCAAGAATCCGGACGAGGATTCCGCAAGGCTTCTGATCCCTGCCGAGAGGATGTCAAGGCATTTCGATGTGTTCCTTTCCAATTCATTTGGCTTCGGAGGCACTAATTCCACATTGATTATCAAGAATCTGTAATATGCCGGTCATCAGCGAGACAGTTCGTGTCAAGGTCAGGTTCTCCGAGGTCGATCCGATCCGGATGGTCTGGCACGGGAACTACATCAAGTACCTTGAGGATGCCCGTGAGGCTTTCGGCCATCGCTACGGAATCAGTTATCTCCAGATCAGCGAGCATGGCTACTACGCACCGATTTACGACCTCCAGGTCCGTTTCCTCCGAACTGCGACTGTAGATGACACCCTTCTTGTGACCATCACTTGGAAACCTGCCGAGGGGGCCAAGCTCTGCTTTGACTACGAAATCCGTAACGAGAAAGACAACGGCCTGATTCTCAGGGCTTCGACAGTTCAACTATTTACTACTGAGGATGGTGGGTTCGACCCTGTCGGCCCGGCGTTCTTCCAAGAGTGGAAAGACAGAATGTTATCTGAATATTAAGGTGGAAAAAAGCGTCATCATCATAGGAAGCGGCCTTGGCGGACTGGAATGTGGCTACATTCTGGCCAGGAAAGGCTTCCGGGTGACGATTCTGGAACAGGCCGCCAAACCGGGTGGCTGCCTTCAGTCCTTCAGGCGCGGTGGACGTGTTTTCGACACAGGACTACATTATGTCGGAGGCCTCTGTGAAGGCCAGTCCCTGCGTCCTTTCTTTGAATATTTCGGGTTGATGGACCTGCCTTGGAGGCAGATAGACCCTGATTGTGTCGATGAGATTGTCATCGGGAAGCAAAGTTTCCCTCTGGCCTCGGGTCACGATCGTTTCGTGGAGCGTCTTAGTGAGCGTTTCCCTGCGGAAAGAAACAATCTTAAGGAATATGCCAGCTTCCTCCAAAGGGTCGGAGACGACATATTCAAAATCTTTGA
>DCMG01000065.1:48295-50600 GCA_002321335.1 Bacteroidales bacterium UBA1628
CGCTCCACGATAGCGGATCCTCTTCTGCGTCAGGTTCTTAGCGGGGCATTCATGCGGATGGAACTTCGGGAGTCGCTGCCATTGTACGTGTTCGCTCAGATTAATAATTCGTTTATTCAAAGCGCTTGGAAGCTGGATGGAGGGGGAGACCAAATTGCCCATCGGATGGTTGATTCAATTACCTCAATGGGGGGAATGGTTCGCACCAATGCAAGAGCGACTTCGATTATTGCCGAGAATGGCAAGGTGTCCAAGGTGGGGGTGAATGGATCGGAGACATTGAGAGCTGATTGGGTTATCTCCGACGCTCATCCAGCTGTGACTCTTGGACTTGTCTCTGACGGTCTCCGAAAGGTTTACAAGGAGAGAATCTCCGCTTTGGACAACACTTTCGGGGTGTTTACCGCAAACATCTGTCTGAAACCAGAAGTCCCGATGTGTTCCGACGGGAACATATTCATTCATCGTGAAGGCATCGATCTTTGGCATTCGGACCCGTCAGTCACCGAGTCTGTCATGGTTCATTTTTACCCTGGGCCGCATGGCGGTGCGACACATCTGGACTTGATGAGCCCGATGCCATTTCATTGTGGCGATGGTGGCACCGAGTGTCCCCCTTTACCATCCTCGAAGGCGACCGCATTCAGATCTGAAGCAGTCTACGAGTCGGCAAAACGGAGAAAGTTAAGGGAATGTCTGGATTTGGTGGCGTCAAGGCTTCCGTGGTTGGAAGGCTCAATCGAGAGTGTCACCGCCAGCACTCCGTTGACATATTCCCGCTACACTTCAACTCCCCAAGGCTCCGCTTTTGGCATCCGTCACGATTGGAGAACCCCTCTGCGCACTGTCCTGTCCCCCCGCACCCCTCTGAAAAACCTCCTTTTCACCGGCCAAAGCCTCAACCTCCACGGCCTTCTTGGCGTCTCCATGACCTCCATTCTGACCTGTCGTGAGATCCTCGGCAGGGATTTCACAGTTCACCGCTGATTTCACTGCTCCCTATCCTGCTGAGTGACCGTTAAAAATTAACCTCATCGTCATTTTATGATTATCATTTTATGACGATGAAGAATTATTGCGTATGTTTGCACTGAAATAAATTTTGAAGATCTTATGTCGAAATATGCTTTTGTGACCGGTGGAAGCCGTGGGATCGGCCGGGCGGTATGTGTAAAACTTGCCCGGATGGGATTCTGTGTTGTGATTAACTATGTCTCAAACGATGATGCCGCGCGGGAGACTCTCCGGCTGATTGAGGAGGCTGGGGGCAGTGGTGAACTTCTGAAGTTTGATGTGGCTGACGCTGAGTCGACGGTAAAGGCGATAGAAGGATGGCAGGATAGTCATCCTGATGATTATGTTGAGGTGCTGGTTAACAATGCGGGTGTTAGAAGGGACAATCTGATGCTTTGGATGGAACAGGATGACTGGTTCAAGGTGATGGCCACGGATTTGAACAGTTTCTATAATGTCACCCGTAAGTTCCTTCAGCCGATGGTCTCGCACCGCAACGGCCGCATTATAAACATGGCCTCTCTGTCCGGTCTCAAAGGTCTGCCGGGACAGACGAACTACTCGGCTGCGAAAGGTGGCCTGATTGCTGCCACAAAGGCTCTGGCTCAGGAACTTGCTCCGAGGACGATCACTGTCAATGCCGTCGCTCCCGGTTTTGTCGAGACTGACATGGTCGAAGGCCTTGACGAGGCATCGCTCAAGAGCCAGATTCCTGCCCGCCGTTTCGGTAAGCCGGAGGAGGTCGCCGCACTCGTCGGTTTTCTTGCCTCTCCGGATTCCGCCTACATCACCGGGCAGGTCATATCCATCAACGGTGGGCTGTATTAGATTTGATTGCTCCTTGTTTTACTTGGCTATATTGTGTCTGTGGTCACTGAACCTGTGGTTGCTGAGCCTGTCGAAGCAACCATAGGTCTCGATCACTTCGATAGGCTCAGTCACCTCGACAAGCTCAGTGACCGAATTGGCAAAATAAATCGCCGGGACAATGTTACATTTTCCCGGCCTTTCCGTTTATATTAGTGAAAAGTTCGAACGATGATTGATGACTTTCTCACAGAAGCGTTCCTGGCCCTTCGTGGGCGATGGAAGACAGAGGACACCCTTCAGGATGCCTTCTGCAAGCTTTGGGGAAGAAAGTACAAGATCGGAAGCGTGAAAGAGGCGATAGGGCTGCTGTCAAGGACTGGCAGAAACCTTGAGATCGACGAACACAGGAAAGCGAGCGGAAGACAAACTGTAAGTCTCGAAGGACGGCAGGTTGAGGACGAGGGCGGCGACGCTATGGAAA
>DCMG01000051.1 GCA_002321335.1 Bacteroidales bacterium UBA1628
AAGTCGGCACATCCGGCCAAAGGATGTCCTTCCAGTAATGCTTGTTACCGAATATGTTGACGATGAAGAACGTGAACAGCGCCAGCACAAGCGTCACGGCGATGTTTCCCGTAATGTTCGCCCCTCCAGGGAAGAACGGCACGATTCCCATCAGATTGTTTACGAATATGAAGAAGAACGCCGTCAGCAGGTAAGGCGAGTATCTCTTGTAGTCCTCTCCCACGCAACTTTTGATGACATCATCCTCGATCATCGTCACAAGCATCTCCATAAGGCCGATCCCGCCTTTCGGGGCTTCCTCACGGGCATCATGTTTCCTGTACCATCTGGCGGTTCCGAGCACGATGAACAGCAGCAGGGCGCAGTTGATCATCAGGCCGAACACGTTCTTGGTTATGGAAAAGTCCCAAGGCCTTACCTCTGAGCCGTCTGCGTTGCATTCGACTATCTTGTTCTCGTACTTGCTGCCGGAGGGGGCGATGTGGAAACCTTCATATTCCCCATGCGCCAAATGCTTGGAACTGAATATATGAAAGCCGTTCCCGGTCTTGCTTATGAGGATCACCGGCAGCGGGATGCTGACGTGGTGGCCGTTCACCGTGGTGATGTGCCACTCGTAGGAGTCGCGGACATGGCCGTAGAGATATTCATCCATGTCGAAGGCACTAGAGGTTGGTGAGCTTTGTCGAACCACCGGCGCTTCGACAAGCTCAGCGACCGGAGAAGAAGGCTCCGCGGCCAAAGACAACGGAAGCAAAAGGCAAATGAATATGTAAATCCACTTTCTCATCACAGTTCCACGCAAGCGACAACGTGATTGTCATTGATTTCCACAAAGCCAGAGGAAATGTCCACACTTTCAGTCTTCTCGCCGGTACGGAAAACCACACGTCCCCTCTCCAGCGATGAAATCAACGCGGCATGGTTCTTCAGAACCTCGAAACGACCTTTCGTGCCGGGAAGTTCTACAGAATCCACCACCGCATGCACTAGCGTTCTTTCAGGGGAAATGACATCCAAAACCAACTCTGAAGTTTTCTCTGACATATTCTTACTTTAGTATATTCCTACTTCGCCTGAGCAAGGATAGCCTCGCCCTTCTTTATCGCGTCTTCCAAGGTTCCGACATTGAGGAACGCCTGCTCCGGCAGGTAGTCCACCTCTCCGTCAAGAATCCTGCGGAAGCCATCGATCGTGTCCTGAATGTCCACCATCACGCCAGGCACGCCCGTGAACTGTTCAGCCACAGCGAACGGCTGCGACAGGAACCTCTGCACACGGCGGGCACGGTTCACGGTCAGCTTATCCTCGTCCGAAAGCTCGTCCATACCGAGGATGGCGATGATGTCCTGAAGTTCCTTGTTCCTCTGAAGGATCTGCTTGACCCTCTGCGCAATGTCGTAATGATCCTGACCAACGATGTTCGGGTCAAGAATCCGGGAAGTGGACTCCAGCGGATCCACAGCCGGATATATTCCTAACTCAGTGATCTTTCTGCTGAGCACGGTGGTCGCGTCAAGGTGCGAGAAGGTGGTGGCAGGAGCAGGGTCGGTCAAGTCATCAGCCGGCACATAAACCGCCTGTACAGAAGTGATTGATCCGTTCTTAGTCGAAGTGATGCGCTCCTGCATCTGGCCCATCTCAGTGGCAAGCGTCGGCTGATAACCCACGGCTGAAGGCATTCGGCCCAGAAGGGCGGAAACCTCTGAACCTGCCTGGGTGAACCTGAATATGTTGTCGATGAAGAACAGGATGTCCCTCGGACCGTCTCCCCTGTCGCTGTCTCGGAATGACTCAGCGAGGGTCAGTCCGGAAAGAGCCACGGAAGAGCGGGCTCCCGGCGGTTCGTTCATCTGGCCGAACACCATCGCAACCTGAGACTTTTCAAGTTCCTTGCGATCGACCTTGGAAAGATCCCAATGGCCTTCCTCCATCGACTTCACGAACTCGTCACCGTACTTGATGACACCGGACTCAATCATCTCACGAAGCAGGTCGTTACCCTCTCTGGTACGCTCCCCCACTCCCGCAAAAATCGAGAATCCGTTATGTTTTTTGGCGATGTTATTAATCAACTCCTTGATAAGCACCGTCTTGCCCACACCGGCTCCGCCGAAAAGGCCGATCTTTCCGCCTTTCAGATAAGGTTCAAGAAGGTCGATGACCTTGATTCCGGTGTAAAGAACCTCCTGCGAGGTTTTCAGATCCTCGAATTTCGGAGGCTCGCGATGAATAGGCAAGGTGGCAGTCTCATTCAGATTGCCGAGACCGTCGATGGAATCCCCGACAACGTTCATCACACGTCCTCTGATCTGCGCACCTGTAGGCATCGAAATCGGAGCGTGGGTGTTCACAGCCTTCATTCCGCGCCTAAGGCCGTCCGTAGAGTCCATAGCGACACACCTTACAGTGTCTTCACCGATATGTTGCTGAACCTCAACGACCAAAGGCTTTTTACCATCACCCCGATCAACATCAAGAGCATCGTGAATGCGCGGAAGCTGCGCCTCTTCGTCAGTCACATCGAAATGGACATCCACCACAGGCCCGATGACCTGGGCAATGTACCCTATGTTTTCTTTTTCTGCCATTATTTGAATATGGTTGTTAACATACCGCTCACGCGGCGAAATCCAACTGCTGAAAAATCTAAGCCAAATTTACACAAATTCTCCCTAATGACAAAAAAGCGGGCCGATTTTAACATCAGACCCGCCATTATTCAGACTTTTTGATATACCCGTCAGAGTATATTCATAAATTATTTGAGCTTCTTGTAACCATACTGTGCGGTCTCGCCGAGTTCCATCTCGATCTTCATCAGACGGTTGTACTTGGCGATACGGTCTGTACGGCTGAGGGAACCAGTCTTGATCTGGCCGCTGTTGGTAGCGACAGCGATGTCAGCAATCGTAGTGTCCTCGGTCTCGCCGGAACGGTGAGAGGTGACGGTGGTGTAGCCGTGACGGTGAGCCATCTCGATCGCGTCGAGAGTCTCGGTCAGGGAACCGATCTGGTTGACCTTGATGAGGATAGAGTTGCCGGCTCCCATCTTGATACCCTTCTCAAGGTACTTGGTGTTGGTAACGAAGAGGTCGTCACCTACGAGCTGGCACTTGCCACCGATAGCAGCGGTGAGCTTAACCCAACCTTCCCAGTCTTCCTCGCTGAGGCCGTCCTCGATGGAGTCGATAGGGTACTTGGTGATGAGTTCCTCAAGGTAAGCGATCTGCTCCTCGGTTGAGAGTTTCTTTCCCTCCGGATCCTTGGCAAGACCGGTCTTGAGCTGTTTGTAGTCGTAGAAGAACTTGTCTCCCTCTTTGAAGCAGAACTCGGAAGCGGCGCAGTCCATCGCGATGGTCACATCAGCGCCTGGCTTGTAGCCGGCCTTCTCAATGGCCTGCATGATGCAGTCGAGAGCGTCGTTGATGCCGTTAAGGGCAGGAGCGAAACCACCCTCGTCACCGACAGCGGTGGAAAGTCCGCGGCCTTTGAGAACCTTCTGGAGAGCGTGGAACACCTCAGCGCCCATTCTTACGCCCTCAGCGATGCTCTTGGCACCTACAGGACGGATCATGAACTCCTGGAAAGCGATAGGAGCGTCAGAGTGAGCTCCACCGTTGATGATGTTCATCATAGGAACAGGAAGAACATGGCCGTTGGTTCCGCCGATATAACGGTAAAGAGGAATGTCAAGATAGTTGGCGGCAGCATGAGCGACAGCGAGGGAAACACCAAGGATGGCGTTGGCGCCGAGGTTGCTCTTTGTGGCGGTGCCGTCAAGTTTGATCATGGCCTCATCGATAGCCCTCTGCTCAAGGCAGGACATTCCGATGATCTCCGGAGCGATCTTCTCGTTGATGTTGGCGACAGCCTTGAGGACGCCCTTTCCGCCGTAGCGCTTAGGATCACCGTCACGAAGCTCAAGAGCCTCATTCTCACCGGTTGACGCACCGGATGGCACGGAAGCCACACCGATGATGCCGGACTCGAGTTCTACTTCACACTCAATTGTAGGGTTTCCTCTTGAATCGAGGATTTCCCTGCCAGTAACACGTACAATTCTCATAATAAAAATGTAATATTAACTAACTGATTTTATTCTCAAAAAAAGGCCGGGGTTTGAAACCCAGCCTTTTATCTGTTCAATTATCACGCCACAATTACTTGACGAGGCAGACAGCCACACGGTTCTCCTCCGGAGTCTCGAATGGGTTGACTGTGTCACCGAAGTACTCAGTGATGATTCTGTCCTTGTCGATGCCGGCGGCAACGATAGCCTCAGCGACAACCTCAGCCCTCTTCTCGGAGAGGAACTTGTTTCTCTTGGCGGTACCGGTGGCCTTGTCAGCGTAACCGGAAACACGAACCTTTGTGTCAGGATTAGCCTTGAGAGCCTCGACAACCTCGTCGATCTTGAGCTGCTCGCTCTCACGGATGTCCCACTTGTTGATGACGAAGAGGATGTTGCGTGAAAGTGACTCGAATGCAGGAACAACCTCTACCTTCTCCTCTACCACTGGTTCTGGTTCTGGTTCCGGCTTTACAACCGGTGCAGGTGCAGGAACAGGAACCGGAGCAGGAACCGGCTTAGCCTTACCGAAGCTGAAGGTAAGACCGGCGACAGCCTTGATCTGGAAGTCAGCCTTTGAGCCCTTCTTTGAGTTGAAGTGGTCATCAAGGAAGCTGCAGTTTCCTTCGAGGTTGAGGGCGATCACGTCAGAGAGTCTGATGTTGAGACCGGCGCCAGTTCTGAAAGCAGGTGAAACCTTGCTGCCATCCCAAAGATAACCGTCAACGAACTTCTCAACAATCTTGGCGTCGTTGGCCTCGTCATTGTTGAAAGCATAGTTCACGCCCACACCACCGAAGATGTATGGGTTGAGGGTTCTGTCGAACTTATAGCCGGCGAAGATAGAAGCTACGTCAATCATGACATCGGCCGCACCCTCGATGTAGTTGAACTTATAGACAGTGGTAGGTCCGTTGACCGCACCCTTTGCCTGCCATCCGTTCACATTGAGTCTTGCCCCGAAAACCGGAGAGAACTGATAGCCGACTGAAACAGCCGCTGAAGGAGAGATAAGGTCAGAGAATGAAGCCTCACCGATAGTGTGGGCGGCTCCACCTTGAATCTGCATGAACCAATAAGGGTCAAAGTCCTTCGTCTGTGCGTTCGCTACGGACAGAGAAGCAACAAGCGCTGTGCTTGCAAGAATAGCGAAAATACGTTTCATAATATTATTGAATATAAATTTGCATAATTAGCGATGCTAAATTACGACATTTTTTCCAATCTGCAAAATATATCAATTATTTAGGATTCAAATTACCCAGAGTAACCAAAACTATTTCAGCGTCGTAACAAATTCACTGAATCCAATATAGGAATATGATAATGCTGACCAATGCAATGGATTCCGGTTCCAGAGCCGACATGAGAGTCTGGCAGTTTTCCCTACGGAAGCCTCCGAGACCAATGAGAAAGCCACTTGCCGTCCCATCCATGCGCCATCATTGCCGATGAATATTCTCGCCATAATGGCTTACAATTCGGCAAGCGGCTTTCACAGACAGTCATGCTGGCGAAAAACAGAAGAAAGGGAGTGAAGAAATCTTCACTCCCTTTCCTTATTGTGTTACTGTTACTGTCGAACCAGATTATTTCACAGAATTCTGTGGAATGACAGTAATTGTAAGAGTGTCAGCGAGAACGCCCCAACCATAGTTGATGGAAACCGGAACATAGATCTCGTAAGACTTGAGAACCGGACTCAGAACATTCTTGTACTTGAGCTTGTAGCCATCCTGCACGAGGGAAGCACCTGAAGGAAGCTTCTTGTCGGCGAGGTTGGTAGAAACCTTGGCTGTGTCAAATACGATGTCAGAGATAGGGCCGTAGAACTGCCAGTACTGACCGAGGTCGTAGTCGTAGTAATTGTACTTGTACTTGGTCCATGTCCAGCAACCTACAGTGTAGCCTTCCTCGATAGCGTCAGAGCTTGGGCCTGGCATAGGGTTGCACTCTCCAGGGATAACCTTAGCCTCAACCTCTACAGTTTCAGCTGGAACATACTTGATGTCAACGATGGTTCTGTACTTGATGGTCGCCTTAGCCTCTTTCTCGACCACTGCAACTTCATAGGTCCTTCCATCAATGTCACCGTAGGTAGCAAGACCCTCACGAGTATTATCCGTCAAGTAAAGAGCGTCCTCTACCTGAGCCTTGGCACGAAGAATAGCCTCATTCTCTGAACGACCTGTTCCAACGAATACATCACCTTTGACAGACTCACCATCAGACGGGAATACAATCCAATCCTTGGTGTATGGATCTCTATAGCAAAGACCATAATCATTGGTAAAGAACTGTGTTAAGTCTGGAAATTCTTGAGCATAGTCATACCACTTAGCGACCTTATCGTTCTTGTAAAGCTGGATAGTAGCCTCATAGTACGTTTCACCAGTAGAAATCTCAGCCTCAGCGTCGCCATAAACTACTTCAAACGTAGCAGGCTTAACAATCTTTGTGTACCCAGGGATGACAATTGGAGCGTGGCCTGAGCAGGTCTTCTTCCAGTAGTAGTCCTCAGCGGTCTTTGTGATCATACCTGCAGGAGCAACGATAACGCTGTCTCTCCAATCGGTAAGGAGACCCGGGATTCCTACATTAACCTCGTCACCATTATCAAGTGCATCGATAACAGAAAGCGTCTGAGGGAGGTTAAGGGTTACAGGACGGATGAAGTTAACCGTGAATTCGTGGAGGACATAAACGTCACCGCTCTTTCCTACAGCGAACCATTCAACTTTAGCCTGAAGTCCATTCTCACTGTTGAGTGCGGCCTTGACAGCCTCGTTGCTCTTGTCGAGAGAGATTGAAACCTCACCGTTGAGCTCGTCAAGTTTGACACCCTGAGTGGCACCTGTGTACTTAATGGACTTGCCGTTCTCAACAAGATAAGTGATTCTGAACGCAGGTGTCTCATTGCAAGGAAGACCCTTGACAGAAAGCTCATACCACGGCTGCTCCTCGATAGGAGTGTTGAACCAGCAGTTCTTGCTGTCGTCAGTCTTGCTGGCAGGTGTGTTGACGTTGGCCTGAAGCTCGCCGTCCTTCCAGAAGATTTCCTTCTCAGAGTGAACTACAGTAATAGCAGGGAGCTTGAAGTTGACAGTGAACTTGAATGTGATTTCAGAAGGATACTGGTTGAAAGCATCAAGAGTGTTCTTCAATGTGAGGTAGCCCTCAATCACTGAACCTTGCTTATCCTTCAACTCGTTAACAACTCCAACTTCCTTGTGAGTGAAGTTCCAAACGACCTTCTTGGTGGCCTTTCCGTCTGAAGCGGTGCCATCCTTGAGCACAGGAGCCGTGATGGCGCTGGCCTTGCTGTTCTTGTTGACCCAAGCCTTGTCGAACTCGTACATATTCCAGAACTCAACGTGGTTGAGGTTGAGGGCACGGTAGATGGCGTCACGGAGGGTCTCCTCAGGGATTTCCCTTGAAACGACAGCCTTGGCGTCGTCCTCGCAAAGGAGGGTCACATCAAGAACTTTGTCAGTGATGGTTGAGATCTCGTAGGTCTTGTCAACAGAGATGACGAGCTTGATGAAGGCACGGGTTACAATGTTATCGCCGTGCATGAGGTCAACCCTAACGATAGGGGTGCGGCCGATGGCCTCCCTGTTGTGCTCAACACCCTTGGCGGCCTTAACCTCGAAGGTACCATTCTCGGCGCTCGTGCACTCGATGACGGTGTTCTGGTCGGTCTTAGTCTCGGCGCTCTCAACTACATAAGGAGTCTGGGCTACAGAGAACCTGTAGGTGAAGCCGTACTTCTCAAGGTCAAGATTCGCGTGATCCTGAACATTCTCAAGACCAGGGGTCTCGATGTCAGTGGTGATGCAGGTGGCGACAAGTTTCTTGAGGTCGAACGGCTTGTCGTAAGGCATTGGGTAAACAGGGTTCTGCGCAGCGGCAGCCTTGAATGTCTTGGCGTACTCGTGGGCAGCCTTCTTGTCCTTGGCGTACTTCGCAAGGTTAGCCTTGTCGGATATGGCGAGGTCGGCGGCGCAGTAAGCGATCTCATTTACATGAGCGTACTCTGAGTAAACCTCAGGCTTCTGCTCGGCCTTGGCCTCGGCCTCGGTGAGACCCTTCTTGAGGACGGCCTTGAGGGCCACGATGTCAAGGTTCTTGTTGACGTTCTTGTCAGTGTTGATCTTCTCGTCCTTCTTGACAGAGAAAGTGACGTAACCTGTGGCGGCGTCATATTCAGGAGCGCCCACAATGCTTACAGGAGCGGCAGGAGCCGTGGCTCTTGTGAACACGTAGTTCGCCTTGTCGCCCACGAATGAGAAGTCAGCGCAGTCTACACCGACGGTCCTAGGGTTCAGACGGTACTGAGCCTTGGCCACAGCAGAGGAGAACTTGGCATACTTGTTAACCTCAACGCTGTTCTGGTCGTCATCGATCTTGTCCTTGGCAACCTCGTTCTCGTCGGCATCCTTGAGAGGATCGTAAGCGATGGTCTCGAAGAGGATGGCAGGAACGCCGTCGTAGTAGTACTCAGGAACGAAAACAATACCGGTCAGACGGCCAGCGATGATGCCGAGGACGGCGTCGATCCTGTTGTTGAGGGCTGTGTTGTACTGCTCCACCTTCGTCTCAAGCTTCGTGATCTTGCCGTTGAGGTCCTCGACAGCCTTGTCAAGTCTCTCGTCAAGAGCGGTGATCTGCTTCTGAAGGTCCTCGTCCACACCGTCAAGAGCCTCGATCTTCTTCGCGAGGGCATCCTTCTCGGCGTAGATTCCGAGAACGTTCTCGAGGGCGCTGTCGAACTCACCCTGGAACTTGGCGTCCCATGCGGTCTCGAAAGCGGTGTTGAACGCAGGCTGGAAATACTCTGCCCAAGCCTTGGCGAACTCGGCGGCGAAATCGGTGGTGAACCTTGCCTCGTAAGCGGTCCTGAAGGCCTCGGCGAAGTCAGCCTTGTTGAACTTCTCGTTGAAGAGCTGGGTGATCTGGTCAGCGAACTCAACATCCTTGGCAAACAGATCTGAGATCTGAGTCTTGATGCTGTCAATCTTCTTGTCGATGTTGTCAAGACGTCCGGTGGCGACAAGGTCGGCAGCTACAAGTTCCTCGATCTTGGCCTCAACCTCAGCCTTGAGGGCGTAGGTCTTGAGGGCCTCCTTGATCTCGGCGATCTCGCCCAGAGCCTTTGTGGCGTCTTCCTGAGCCTTAGCGATGGCTGTCTGAGCCTCGGTCAGCTTGCTGTTGATGCCGGCGATGTCCACCTTGACGGCGGCGAGGTCGTCACCAAGAGTAGCGACCTTGGACTGAACCGTCTCGAGGGTGGTGTTGAGGGCGGAGATGGTCTCGTTGGCCTTCGCAAGGGCGTCCTTCGTGGCGAAGACACCGTCAACATACTCCTTGGTGGCGAGACCCTTGATGGTCTCCTGGATTGACTTCACGGTGCTGTCGATTCCGTCAACCTTTGTCTGGAGCACACCGATCTGGGAATTCAGGGTGGTCACCTTGTTGGTGAAATCGGTGGTGAGGGCGTTGATCTTGCCCTCGATCTCGGACTTCAGCGCGCCGTCGGCGGCCTTGTAGTCCTTCTCGAGTTGGGCAATGTCTGCGGCATGCTTCTCCTGAAGCTTGCCAAGGGCGGTCTGGAGATCGGTGATGGCGGCCTCCGCCTTCACCTTCGCGTCGCTCAGCCCGGAGACGGTCGTCTCAAGGCCTTTGACCTGATCCTCGACATTCTTCAGTCGGCCAGTCTCGAGGTTATCGATGCGCTCGTTCGCCTTGTCGATATCCTCAGAGTAGTCCGTACAACCAGTGTACGCGAATGTTGCGCCAGCGATGGCGAACATCGAAACCAATCTAAAAAATTTGTTCATAAAGGATAAATGTTAATAAAAAAAGTTAAACGTTGTTCCTCCTAGTAATAAATATGTTTTGCGGCCCCCACGAGGGGGTACTCCATAACACAACGACAAATATATGGGTTTAATTTTTCATAAGCAAGATTTTTCTGCAAGAAATCGCCAAAAAACGCTCAAAAAAGCATTTGTTACTAGGAGTGACACTCCTTTCGCGGCGGGAATCTCCGCCACTCGCTTTCAGGAGGGACATATTCATCGGGCGGCCGCCGGCGCCGACATACGATTTGCATGCGGATTTCACGGAAATATTCGCTATCTTTGGGGGCGAAGTTGTAATGGAGCGGGTCGCTTCGACAGGCTCAGCGGCCAATGAGGTCAGACCCGAAAGCCCTCTAAGAGTATGGGCGGCAGAAAATCCAATTACACCTATTAATATTATGCTATGGCGCGTATTGCCGCCATCCAAAAGCAGTCAAAGAACAGAACGAAACGATGAGACACTCAGCGAAAAAACTAATGGCAGCGATGGCAAAAGCAGTGTTGGCCGTCACCCTGATTTCTTCGTCACCTTGGCCAATGAATATGCTCGCTCAGGAAACAGCGTCATCTCCTAAACCGAAATACAAGGAACTGACGTTCCTTAAGACCATACACGACTTCGGAACGTTCTCCGATGCCAGCGGGCCGAAGACCTGTACATTCAAGTACAAGAACGAGACCGACATTCCGATATTCATTCGTGATGTGGTGGTTTCGTGCGGCTGCACATCGGCGCAGTGGTCCGGGAAGCCACTCAAGCCGGGAGAATCCGGCGAGATCAAAGTGACCTTCACCAACGACACCGGCGCGATGATCATGGACAAGACCATCACGGTTTACATGTCATCCCGTGTGAAGCCCGCAACCCTGCGGATCAAGGGCATCATCGTCAAAGCCGAATAAGTCCGCCCGGTTTGTGAATATACTGTCCTGAGGAGCCAACCTCTCTTATTACAGACATACAGTAGTAGTCGTCAAAAGCCACCGGTGCGCCTTACCATTCATCAATAAGGCGCAGAGCGCCGCATATCGGAAGAGACGAAGGCTTTTACTCAGTTGTTTGTCCGGTGAAAGCCTCGCTGGCCGGATGAAATGCGTATTATCGTTTGTTTCTCCGGCCAGAGGGCGTTTCGCCGGATGAACATTACACGGAAAAAGGCAATGGTGTGAATTTCACAAAAGACTTTCAGCCACATGACGAATCTGCGCTGACAGAAGCCTAATCGGGCTGAAAAACTCAAAGGCTATGGCACAAGGTATTCACGGAGAAGTGCTTCCCATGTACTTCTGTCCAGCTTTGAGATGAAGGCGTTTCGTAAATCCGTAAGAGCATAGGTATGGGTCCACTGTGAAAATCGAAAAAGAGACCGTGAACGGAGGCTCTCAGTCTCAAGCTATATATCATCAGATCTGATCCAGAACTTTTACAATTATTTTCAGAAGTAAAAGTGCATATACAGATTTGCCCACAAGGACGTGTAAAGAAAAAGAAGTGCGCCAAACAACCAACCAAACAAGCCAGTGTAACTTTTCGGAACTATGCGCTTTAGGCTTACTCCTAATCCCTTGAGTAACACTTTCGGCCACTTTTGCTCCTCAAGAGTGCATCCCGCACTCTTGGGAAACGTTTCTCGCACTTTTCGCTTCCCGAGGGGGCAGCCAGAGACTCATGGACGACATTATTTGCTTCTGAAAAACCATCCAGTTTACGCGCGGCAACCTGCTCCGCACTTTGGGGAAGCATATTCACTGATTTCCGGACATACGGCGTTTCAATCGGTGTTTTCGTGGCGTTTGAATTGCGTTTTCGTGGAACAGACAAAAAAGAGGCCGGGGGCGAACGCCCTCGGCCTCAATCGGTATGTTTGTCTAAAGACTAGACTTGATTACTTCTGGAAGGTCACGGAAACCACAGCCTCACGTTGATCAACATGAACATAGTCAAGGACGTAGTTCAACTTGGCGTTGAATCTGAACTCTACAGACTTGGCAAGGTCAGCGAGGTCACCAGTGAAGGTGATGGTACCATTCTCATGATCGTAAGTGAACTTCTCAAGGTTGTAGATGCTCTGCTTCTCGCCACCAACAAAAACGTGAACATCCTTGGCCTCAGGGAAGATGACTTTGCAGTCGTAAGTATAAGGATTGGTCTTCTTACCCTTAACCGTACCTGTGCTGACAAAAACGCCAGTAAGAGACTTAGCGTCCTGCTTAACGATGTTGCCTTCTTCAAGAACACCCTCAATGATCATGTTGTTCCAAAGTTTGACAGTCTCACCGGTTGAGCCCACCGGAACAGTCTTCACCACCTTGTCAAACTCGAACTTTGTGACAGGACGCTTAGTAGAGAGTTTCATGACCTCCTGATCGCCGAGCTTAATGCCATCAAGGTAAAGGGTAGCACCGATCTCGTCATAGCGAGCCGTGTATGAGGCATCCCTATCCTTGGTGAGCCAGTTGATGAAGTATGGCGCAATTGTAGGGTACTGAGGCGCAGCAGCATTAGGGATAACCTTAACGAGACCTGTAACTTCGTCAATCCTTGGAGCTCTGAGGACACCGTTCTTAGCATCATCCTTCTTAATCAATTGCTCGTACTGGATGGCAAGTTTATCCTCGGTGATTTCCTTCTGCTTTCCGTCAAGACCTACAACGATGACATACTTGCTAAGGTCGATATCCTGCTTAAGGACATACTTGTCGTACTTGGCCTCTGGCAGGATTGTACCCTCCCACTTGTCACTCAGACGGTCTGGAGCCGGAGCAAGCTTGAAGTCAGGCTTCTCGAAGGCAAGAGCGCTTTCGGTCGTGAAGGTGTAGGTGACACCGTACCAAGTCTTGCGTGTCGCCTCGTAACTGAAGGTGTCCTCGAATGTCTTGAGGTCAGCCCTGTCAACAACAACGTTGACACCATCATCGG
Source organism: Bacteroidales bacterium UBA1628 (assembly GCA_002321335.1). Classification (GTDB taxonomy): domain Bacteria; phylum Bacteroidota; class Bacteroidia; order Bacteroidales; family UBA932; genus Cryptobacteroides. Next base: position 12,857 of record DCMG01000051.1, read on the forward strand.
TAACATTGATGGCCGTAACAGATGTGGCAGGGAATGAAGTAACCTTCTTGCCATCGATGACAGCGTTAAACTTCTGAGTCTTTACCACCTTCTCCTCGTTAACGGAAGCCCAAAGGGTCTTGGCGTCAGCGAAGTATCCGCCGATGGCGTCAACGAGAGGCTTGCGGTACTCGTCAACATCGTAAGTTACCTTGAAGGAAGGATCCTTAGAGTTAAACTTGAACGCCTTCGCAGGGAGGGTCACAGTCTGATTCTCAGCCATCTTACCGAGAACATACTTGAAGTTGATGATGTAGTCGGTCTGGTTATCATCAACACTATAGATGGCCTTGACTACATAATTGTTGTCACCTAGCTGAGAGAAGTTATAGGTTCTACCCTTAATAACAACCTTAGCGACATCTTCTACCTTGTCAGCAACTTTAGTAATCTGGATAGGAGCCTTGGTGACAGGTACTTCAACTGTCTTATCATTGATAGTGCTGGTCACCTTATACTCAGGTCTCAACTTAAGAATATCACCGAGTGAAACGATTGTCTCAGGATATGTCTCAAGATACTTGCTCTCAGCGCTCTCCTTCTTGGTCACATAGCACTCGTCGAATGTGATGTCCTTGTCGTATGCTACGCCAGATTCAATCTTCTTCGTAAGTTCCTTAGCCTTCTTGTAAGACCAGTCAATGCGGTTGGCATCATAAGGAGTTACATCGAAGGTAACCTTGCGACGGATGATCTCGTAGTCGGCGGTTTTAACCGGAATCACGTTCTTGACGCCCGCGAGTGAGAAGTTGGCGGTGTGGGTCATGTGTGAGCCTACAGCGGCCTTAGGGTTGGAGAGAACCTCTGTCTCGTTCATGGAAATGTAAGCGGCAGCGAGAGTCATCTCGAAGTCAACCTTGCTGAAGAACTTGGCGTTGGCCTTTGGATCGGCGGCGGCGGCGACAGTCATCGCAGGGGTGATCTTGGCAGGATCAACGTTCATGATCGCGGCAGCATCAGCGATGGTTCTGTACTTGGCATCCTCGAATGTCTCGCCTTTCCTGAAGTCAGCGATGTAAACAGCGTAATCGTAACCCTTGAAATAGTTCCAAACGGCAGGAGCGTCTGACCATTCCTTCTGAATCTTAGAATTATCAATGAGCTTTACTTCGTTCGTAAAGTCGTAAATCGTGAAGGCATCTGTCAATTCGCAGCCGGCGGAGAGCCTTACAGGAACGTAGGCGGACTCGATGTACTTGCCGGCGTCTTTTTTCTCGACTTTTGCGTTACCCTCTTCATCCACAGTGTTGATCTCTGTTTCGGCTGGGGCCTCTACGCGGAGGGCGATGGCGAATGATGAAGCGTGGTCGGCGGCAGAAGAGATGACAGGGGTACCGCTAGGATATTCAGGAAGTTCGTAGTCAACGCCCTCTCCGAAGATGGCCTCTACCTTGACGATTCCGTTCGCAGCAGCGACAGCCGACTTGATTGTGGCGGTGGCAGCCTCAGCGGCTCCGCGAGTAAAGTGGTGCTTCAGAGGGACAGCGACGATGGATGCTTTGCCGCTCTCAAGCATCTTTGCCACATCCTCAGCCTGAGTGCGAGGGTAAACCTCGAAGCTGGCGACAACGGTCTTGTCTGAAAGTGGATATGACTTGCCGGCCTTTTCATTATAGATATAGTAGTAATAGAGAGAAGCGCACATGTCATCGTACTCAGGGACGAATGTCACGCTCTGGATGCGGTTCGCAAGGTCTCCGATGACGAGGATGATGTCGCCGATAGTATCGTCGATACGGGTGACAGCGGCGTCTACCTTATCCTCAAGAGGTTTGATCTTATTGTTGATGAGATCCGTCTTGGCGGCGTTAACCTTCTCAAGGATGGCCTCACTTACAACGCCATTGTCCGCGATAGCACCAGCGATGGCCGTTTCAAAAGCGGTGTTGAATGAACTCTGGAAGTTAGTTTCCCAAGCAGTGCTGAAAGCGGTGTCAAACGCAGGCTGGAAATTTGTGCCCCAAGCGGTCTCGAAAGCGGTGTTGAACGCAGGCTGGAATGTCTCAGTCCAAGCCTTGGTGAAAGCGCCATCGAAATCGTTCTGGAATCTTGCCTCGTAAGCAGTCTTGAAAGTCTCAGCGAAATCAGCGGAGTTGAACTTCTCGTTGAAAAGTTTCTCGATGTCCTTAGCCATAGCCTCATCAGCGGCAAAGAGCTCTTTCACATAACCCTGAAGTGTCTCATTGAGTTTAGCGATCTCATTGAAAATTTGCTTCTTGGCATCAGCAATAGCCTTGTCGGCGTCCTCCGCAACCTGATCGATCTTATTGCCAAGTTCGGTGTCTGCATCCTGAAGCGCCTGGATCAGTCCAGCGAACTCCTCGTCCTTAGCGGCAAGTTCAGCGTACTTCTTGGCAAGTTCAACGTCAGCGGCGGCAAGTTCAGCATCCTTTGCGACAAGTGCGGCATCAGCAGCCACAAGATCAGCGATCTTAGCCTCCAAAGCACCCTTGGCAGCATACACACCAAGAGCCTCGATGAGAGCGTCAACCTTTCCAAGAGCATCATTGGCCGTTTCCTGAGCAGCTTTGGCGGCAGCAGCGGCGGCAGCAGCGTCAGCGACAGCCTTGTCAGCGGTCTCTTGAGCCTTCTTAGCGGCGTCAGCGGCGGCGTCAGCGGCCGTCTGAGCAGCCTCGATTGCCTCGTTGGCGGTCGCGATAAGACCCTTGACCTCTTCTATGTCAGAGCTATGGGTCTCCTCAAGGGCTGCGAGTTTGGTGTTAAGCTCGGCAAGGGATGCGGCGTGCGCGGCCTTGGTGGCGTCGAAGTCCTCCTTGAGGGCGTTGTGGGCTGTAGAAAGTTCTCCGAGCCTCTTCTCCACGTCAGCAAGACGGGTCTCGAGGGCAGAAGTCTTCTCGTTCACGAGGGCGACAACCTCAGCGGTGGCGTTGGTGAGCTCAACCTTGGTGGCATAAGTGGCATCCGCCGCAGCCGCAAGGTCAGTGATCTGCTTCTGGACGGCAGGAATCACAACATCGGTGATGTTCTTCACATCAGACTGGAGGGCGGTGATCTTCTCACCATTCTGCAGAATCTGGTTCTTAAGCTCTGTGTCAGCCTGCTTGTAAGCCTCAGCAAGCTTTGAGATCTCTCCGGCATACTTGGTGTCAAGAGCCGTAAGGGCGTTGGTGAGTTCCTGAGCCTTGTCGGCGATGGTCTTCTCGATGGTCGCTTTGTCGGCCGCGTGAGCCTCCTTCACAGCCTTGATGTCAGCATCGTGCTTCGTCGCGAGAGCAGTCAGCTCTTCCTTAAGCGAGGCGGTGTTGTCCTGAAGAGACTTGATTGACGCATTGGCGGCGTCAATCTCCTTCCGGAGCTTGTCATCAGCCTCCTCAAGTTTCTTGTACTGCTCCTCGGTTGTGGCGATGTGCCCGTCAATACGCTCGTCGAGCCTATTGACATCCTCAGAGTAGTCCGTACATCCTGTGTACGCGAACGCCAGACCCGCTACGGCCAGCGTCGAAACTAATCTAAAAAATTTTTTCATAAAGGATAATTGTTAATAAAAAATGTTAAACATGTTACTCCTAGTGACAAACACTTTTTTCGCCCTTTTTCGGTGATTTCTTGAAGAAAAATCTTGTTTATGAAAAATTAAACCCATATATTTGTCGTTGTGTTATGGAGTACCCTCTCGTGGGGGCCGCAAAACATATTTATTACTAGGAGTGACACTCCTTTTGCGGCGGAAATCTCCGCCACACGCTTCTGGAACGGACATATTCAGTGAGTCGGGAAGGCTTCCCACATACGGTTTGCATACATGAGGCGGCCTCTGCTCTTCTTATGCTACGGCTTATACGGCTCTTTATGAAGGAGAATTCCTCCGGGCGCTTCGACAGGTTCAGCGGCATATATGGTCATGGGCGCTTCGGCAGGCTCTGCGACCGATGGAAGCGGGGACGGTACACGGAGGATAAGGATATGACCTAAACTAATATATTCTAGAAATTGGTCAGGAGACGGGCATTGCGCATTCTGTCAAGGCGGTCTGAGCCTCCAAGATAGTGCTCGGTGACCATCAGGCTGGAGTGGCCGAGAGATTCCGAGATGTACGTCAGGTCAACGCCTTGACGAAGGAGAACAGTGGCGAAACTATGCCTTGCTGAATAAGTCGTGAACCGTGGGATGCCCAATTCTTCCGCTATCTTCCTCAAAGCGTTGTTACACATACTGATGACCTTTCGGACAGTGTTGGAAATCGAAAGCATGTCAGTTGCCCCTTCGGCATAGTCAAACAAGAGTGTTTCAGGGTTGCCGTCATATGGGTTGCCCCAACGGCGAAGGATGTCAAGCATCTCTGGGGTGATCACCGCGCAGATGATCTTGGAGCCGCCATAGGCATGAGCGGTCTTGGAACGAAGGAAACAGATTTCGCCGTCTATTATATTCTTATATTTAAGGAACAGCATGTCACGGAAGTTGATGCCATTGCATAGATAAGAGAAGAGCCAAAGATCGCGGTAGCGCTCTCTGGAAGCAGTTCCCTTGTAGGCAACTATTTTACGAATATGATCGTATGAGAGAGCGAGGCTTCTGGAACTACCTTTAGGAATGATGTATTTGCCACGGCCGAACGGGAACATGGATTCCTTGACCAAACCGGCGGCAGCGGCTTCGTTCATAACGCAGCGAAGAGTTTTCATATAGATACAGATTGTGGTCACGGCCTTCTTTTCCTTCTTGAGGAAATTCTCGAAAGAGTTAAACCAAGAAACAGATAATTTGCTGAATAAGACGTCCTTGCCGGCAAACCTCTCGACATTTTTCAGAGTTGTGCGGCAACGGTAATACGAGTTTATCCTCCCCTCAGTCTGAAATTTGTCCATCATTGACTCAAGCGATGCGTTTAGCGTCTTGTCAACGGGTTTGCCCATTCTGGCCTCAAGAGCCTCGAAAGAGAACGTTCCCTTTTCAAGCAGGGCTTCAACTTCCGCGCTTATCTGATTGAATTTCGTGATGATGTCAGCATGGCAATCTGGCATTCGCTTGGAGTAGGATATTCGTTTCCACTCAGAAGCAGGGAGGTCAACGCCTGTTGGGTAGTACTTCTGGATCCGGCTGTAAACAACCTCGATTTTGACTGGGAAAACACCTGATTTTTTTGCTCTGCGCCTGTCTAACACAGCGATGACGGAAACTCCGTCCTTAGAGATTTTTAGCATAGTATTAATTATTTAAGAGTGAATAATTTGCATACAATTTATATACATGTGCAGCGAGATAGGGGCTATCTGGCTGAAAATGACTTTGTGGGAATGTATGCAAGGAAATACGTATGTAAACGTGGATACAAAAATCAGGCGTGGGGTAACAGACTGTTGACAACTCGCGGGAGGCGCTGACGAGGGGCAAAAAGGGCTTATAACGCTTCCGGAGGGCGCTGATGGCACTGGCGGGAAGCGAAGTGGGGCTATAACGACTCCGGAGGGTGCGTGAGAGCCGGGAAATCCTGAAGG
>DCMG01000162.1 GCA_002321335.1 Bacteroidales bacterium UBA1628
CAGACCAATCCGGTACTAATATTCAAGAAATTATGCACCACTCATTGTAAATGAGAGCGTGGCAGATAAAAGGCTGGTAATCAAGGATAAGAACACTTGTTCCAGTGGTGGAAACAGCATCAGGACAGTGTATCATAACACTGAATATCAGTCCGTTAAGTGCCACGAATGATTCCCGAAGAGTTTTTACCAACAACCATGGTGTTTATCAAGTCTTTATGACCTCTTTTTGGAGGTCCGGATCCGCGAGCGGTAATGAATGGTGGGCAAGTGGGGGCATTATGCAGTGATATTCAATGCATTAAGCGAACATCTTTAGGTTGCTTTAACCTAAGGCAAGTTGCTTTTTGATTGATATTCAAGAGATTAAACTCCATAACAAATAATGAAAGGAGAGAAAGCGGCAGGCAAGATGTCAGGTAAGCGTCACGGAAATTATTTTCAAACGATGATAAGGCAAAATTAGCACAATTTGTTAAATTTGTAGTCCACAAATTGTTTTGAATTAACAACTAAAGAGATATTATCATGAAAAAAACTTTTTTGATTCTCATGACGGTCATGATGTCACTGCCGTTCAACGTGTCAGCCAAGAAACACAAGGCCGCTGACATCAATGTGATCTCATACAACATCCGCATGGGAACGGCGGATGACGGGACCAATTCCTGGCAATACCGTTACCCGGCGTCAGCGATGATGATTCTGGACCAGAAGCCGGACATCTTCGGGGTCCAGGAAGCCTTGGACTTCCAGTTCAAGTATCTTCAGGAATATTGCACCGGCTATAAGGGAATCGGTGTTGGACGCGAGGACGGGAAGCACAAGGGCGAGCACATGGCCATCTTCTACAACAAGAAGGCCATCAAACTGATCAAATGGGGAACGTTCTGGCTGTCTGAGACTCCGGAAGTGCCGTCAAAGGGCTGGGATGCCGCCTGCTTCCGCTCCGCCACATGGGCGCTGATGAAGGACAAGGCCAGCGGCAAGAAGTTCTACTATGTCAACACCCATCTTGACCATGTAGGTTGGGAAGCCCGCAAGAATGGACTCAAACTGATTGTGGACAGGATTGCGGAAATCAACCCAGAGAATTATCCGATGATCCTTACCGGCGATTTCAACATGAGGATAGACCGTCCGGAGTTCGATGACCTGAAGAACATCATGCAGAACGCCCGCGAAGTTGCAGTCAAGACCGACCACCACAACACCTACAATGGCTGGGGCAAGGCTTCGGATGATGAGATCATCGATTATATCTGGTTCAAGGGGTTCAGCAGCTGCACTGAGTATGAGACCATCACAAAGCCGTACATGGAAAGGGCTTACGTCTCCGATCACTACCCTATCAAGGCCACGTTGATATTCTAGAAATCAAAGTTCCTGACGAGGATGAATATATTCAAGATAAGGGAATCGCTCGTCTTAGCCGTGGTGTTTGCCATGGCCACGTCGGCTTTTGCCCAAGGAACACTAAGGCAGGACTCTCCGGAGCGTCACGGAATGAATCCCGAGAAACTCGCACAGGTTGACAGAGTCATCAATGATGCGATAACAGCCAAGGAGATACCTGGAGCCGTGCTCTCTGTGGTCGGGGGCAACGACATCGTCTATCTGAAAGCCTATGGTGACAAATCCGTGGTGCCGACGGTGGAGCCGATGACGACTGAAACCCTGTTCGACCTTGCCTCCGTCAGCAAATGCGTGGGCACGACTCTCGCCTTCATGCAATTGATAGAGAACGGGTACGTGCGCCTTACCGACAATGTGGACAGGTATATCCCCGGCTTCAAGCCATGGACGGATCCGGAAAGCGGCGGGACCGTTGACATCACCGTCAGAGATCTTCTGTCACACACCTCCGGACTGACTCCTTACATCAACGCAGAGACGTTTGTCAAGGAATATGGCGGGAACAATCCGGAGAAAATGGAGCAGTACATCGCCACCGAAGTCAAGAGAAACTTCCGGCCTGGCACAGACTTCATGTACAGCTGCCTGAACTTTGTCACCCTGCAGCGAATCCTGGAAAGAGTGACCGGAGAGAAGCTTTATGAATATGCCCAAAAACATGTCTTTGATGTCCTCGGGCTGAAGCATACATGCTATTTCCCGCTGGTCTACGACCCTGCTGACAGCAACTCAGCCGAATTGGCCGGGCTATGCGCCCCGACCGAGGTGCAGGCGGACGGGAAACCGCTGGTCGCACAGGTTCACGACCCGATGGCGCGTTTGATCATGGGCGGCAATTCGGGCAACGCCGGTGTGTTCTCCAACGCCGAGGACCTGTCAGTGATCTGCGCCGCTATCATGAACGGTGGCGCACTTAGAGACAAAAACAATCACACGCTTGAATCTACCAGAATCCTTAGTCCGATGACAGTCAGGCTGATGGCGACAATCCCGTCAGAGAACGACCCTTCTGTCGGACGAGCCCTTGGATGGGACAAGAAGAGTTCCCACAGCGGGCCGCGAGGAGACCTTTTCAATCCGGAGACCACAATCATGCACACCGGCTACACCGGCACCTCGATTGTGATTGACTTAGAGAGCAAAACCGCCGTCATCTTGCTGACCCATAGGGTTCACCCTGAGGACAAAGGCGGTGTGGGCCGTCTGCGCGCCCTGGTGGCCAATATCGTGGCCGGTTCAATAATCCAAAACCATTGAATATGACCGCTCACCGTCTCATAGGATTTCCGCTTGCCGTCACTGTCTGTTTGATGACGGCAGGCATCGTGTCAGCCCAGACCCAAAAAGAGCTTCTGGATGAGCTTGACAAAACAATCGAGGATGCGGGATCTTATGTTTCGGCGAAAGAGGTGCGGATTAAGACCATCGAAAACACGCTTCACTCCCGCGGAGTCTCATCCGAAAGGCAGTACAGGATCTACGGGGAACTGTTCGACGAGTACCAACCTTTCAACTACGGCAAGGCAGTCGAAACTCTTGAGAAACAGAAAGAAATCGCCCTGCTCCTTTGCGACAAGAGCAAACTCAATGATGTCCGCCTCAAGGAAGCGATGCTTAACACGGCTGCCGGAGAGTTCCTTGAAGCCCGGAATGATCTGGCTCAGGTGGACACGACCATATTCACAAAAGAGCAGGAGATTGCCTGGTGCAACGTCCAGCAAA
>DCMG01000052.1 GCA_002321335.1 Bacteroidales bacterium UBA1628
TTCTTACGTGAGACGTTTACATCAAATTAGTACAATAGTCCAAACATCCATAGAGGAATGCGGTTGCCGTAACCGGTCTCTATACCGTCAATGCCAAGGTAACTTGTTGGAATGTCTGCGATTTGTTCAAAATTTTTATTGTCGCCACCTATCTCAAACAGATAGTCGCCATCTACAAGAAAATCTCCTTTTGTCGGCATTTGCACGGAAGATACCGCGGACATTTGGTTGATGAAGAACGTTTCGCGCATGGTTCCAATGTTGATCTTTGGAGAAAACGCATACATAAGATTGGTGTTTCCGAGATAGATTTTTTCAGGATTGACCAGTCTTTTGTAATTCTTAAGTTCAGTTGTGAGAAGGTTCAGAATTTCAGCCTCATCCAGTTTATAGAGGAGGGAGAGGAGAGTGTTTCTGGTTGTGCTCATGGATGAAGCCAGCCTTTCCGTGTTGGGTTGCAGAGGAACATTCTCAGCGATGATCATAAATAGCTTCTTGCATTTGTCGATGGTGGGGTAGGACACTTTCTCCACAGCTGGAAGGTCGCTTTCCACAACAAGTTTGACCACGTTCTGCAACATCGCCAAGAAATCATCACCGGCCTCTTTATAGAAAGGATATACTCCAAAATGAAGGTAGTTGTCAAATTCTCGTAGAACTTTCATGTGTGACACAATGTCCAGCGATATTGTGTTATGGTGGGAAAGAATATCTTTAAGACTATATGCCGGAATGTCAATGATGCCGTCATATTCCAGAAATTCGCGGAATGACATCCCTTTAAGGATGTAAGGTGTCTGCCGTCTGGACATATCCACGATTGAATTGTCCAGTTCAAGCATTGACGAACCAGTGTAGATAACTCTAAGATTGGCATATTGATCGTAGAGGTTCTTGATTATGCGGCTCCAGTCCTCGTATTTATGCACTTCGTCTATGTAGAATTCATTGATTCCACGATTGTACAGAAATCCTATCAGTTCCTGAAGAGAGTGCGTTTTGAACCAAAGATGATCCAATGATATGTAGATTGTGTCATCAGGGTTTGTGTACTTCTCCTTTATTCGTTGGATAAGTATTGTTGTCTTACCCACACCCCGCTCGCCCCGGATGCCAATTATTCTGGCCTTCCAATTAATCTTATTGTACAAATAGCGTTTGAAATCAAGCGATACTTGTGATAGCTTGCTGTGATAAAATTCAATGAGAGGGCGAATGTCTGAAAGTTCCATATCAATCATCTTTGATGACAAATGTAAAAAACATTTTTGTAAAAATGAAAATCGATAATAAAATCATTTTTGCAAAAACGGAAATGATATCATCCGTGCGCAGAATCGTCCTTCTAACGAACGAGAGACGGTAAACCACTCCTTTCGTGAGTGATTCGCTTGATTTCACGCACGGAGGATAATGGTGGGGCTTTTAGGGGAGGGATGGACATCGTCTTGGCTATCTCGCCTTTTATCGCTGTTGGATCGCATGGGTTCTGGCCCAAGGAATGACGTAGGCGGGGGACATCTTGCGGGACAGGAGGTCTTTCATGTAGTCCATGTAGGGGGCGACATGGCTGAAGAACATCTGGTAGCCTGTGCAGAGGGCGTTGAGGCCGGTCTCAATCCGTGCACCGCCACGAGCCTGACGGGACTCGTAGGTGTTGAACCTGTGCTTGGGGCACTCTCCGTTGCAGGCGAAAAGCCATTCGCATCGGAGGCATTTGGTGGGCAGCTTGTTGCGTTTGTCTATGCCGAAGGCGGTCTGCTTGACGGAATGCATCATCTCAGCGATGGACTTGTCGGCGATGTTGCCCAGAAGATAGTCCTTATAGACAAAATGATCACATGGGTAGAGATCCCCGTTGTGCTCGATGACGGTATTGCCACCGCAGGTCTGGGCGAAGGTGCAGGTGCCCGGCATCTCACCGACCCAGTTGGCGAGGGTCGCATCGAAATTAGTGACGAAATAGCGTCCGACATCGTTGCGTACCCAATAATCGAATATGTCACAGAGGAATCGACCGAAACCGATGTCACTCACCGACCAAGGTGCTATGACAGCTCCATCGGTTTTGGGGTCAACGATGTAAGGCCGTTTCTTCTTGTCTGGCTTGCCAGCCCCGTTCTGCGGGTACTTGACATGCTCCACGACCGGCATGAACTGCATGAAGCCGCTGCCGACCTCTTTTAAGAATATGTAAGTTTCCAACCCTCGGCCTTCGCTGGCATGGTTCACCGTGGACATCGTGTTGAATTCAACCCCTTCCCCTTTAAGAATATTCAACCCACTCATCACCTTGTCAAAGGTCGGGAAGCCACCCTTGTTCTTGCGGTACCTGTCGTGAATATCCTTGGGGCCATCCAGGGATATTCCCACAAGAAAATCGTTGTCGTGGAAGAATCTCGCCCATTCGCGGTTGAGGAGGGTGCCGTTGGTCTGGATGGTGTTGTGGATTACCTTGTCACCAGCATATTTACGCTCATATTCAATGGCCTTTCTGTAGAAGTCCAGCCCCAACACCAGCGGTTCGCCACCGTGCCAGTTGAAAGTGACCTCTGGCACCTCATTGGCGTTGATATATTCCTGAACGACCTTTTCCAGCATCGCTTCGCTCATCCGCGGCTCCTTGCCACCGTAGATCTCGGCCTTATCGAGGTAGTAGCAGTACTTGCAGTCCAGATTGCAGAGCGAACCAGCCGGTTTCAGCATGATGTTGAAGGCCATCGGCCCGGAAAGGCGGACGGCATCCCCAAGGGTGAGGGTCTTTTCAAATGACGCGTCTGACATGTTTTTGAATATTTAGAAGCGGTTTTGAATTTCTCAAAGTTGCATCTTTGTGAAAATTCAAGATAGAAAAATATGAATTATTCGGGATAATCGTGCGGAATCTTGAATTTTTTGCCACTTTCCGCACGGTTTTCCTCCACGATTTTCACGGGAAAAGACATCTACATCTTTGCCAACAGGTTTATAACTGGATAGCTTATTCTTTTTATCCAAGTAAGCCATCCAGTTTCTCCAACTCCTCTTCTTTGGTAGCTCAACTGGTCACGAAACGACAGATGATCTCATCTTCGCTCTTTCTTCCCCAAATTTCAAAAGCCACATTCTTGGAGAGTGCCTCGTAGAGAGCGGGGGGGAGGGTGACAAATTGCTGGTTGGTAGGAGAATCGTAGGCGAGCGCGATGTCGTGTCTGGCAAAAATGTCACGGAGACGAATTGCCATGTTGATGGCGTGGCGAGACACCTTGAAGTAAAGATTATCTGTGAATAAAGTGTCGAATTGTATGCCGAGCATTCTGCCTTTGGCAAGCAAGGCTCCATGCCGCTTGACGGTCGTGAAGAAATATTTTGGGGCCTTCATGCCTGAGAACACAACAGCCTCTCCAAACATCGCTCCCACCTTGGTGCCACCTATGTAGAACACATCGCAATGCCTGGCAAGGAACGGAAGGTCGTAATCGCATGCTTCGGACATCAATCCATAACCCAATCTTGCACCATCAATAAAGAGTCGAAGGTTATATTTCCGGCAGGTGGCATAGAGCTTTTCCAACTCTGCCTTTGAATATACCATGCCGAACTCGGTAGGCATAGAGATGTAAACCATGCCTGGCTGTACCATGTGAGGATGAGTCTCATCGTCGTGAAATGCATCCATGTAGGCAGACAGTGTGCCGGCCGCTAACTTGCTGTTGTCGGAAGGGAGAGTGATCACCTTATGCCCGAAAGCCTCCACGGCTCCCGACTCATGAACCTCGATATGCCCTGTCTCCACGCAGATGACACCTTCGCACCCCAAAAGCAAGGAGTCTATCACCGTTGCATTGGTCTGGGTCCCACCTACAAGGAAGAACACATCCGCGTTCTCGTCATCCACAGCCTTGCGGATCTTCTCCTTTGCCGCTTTGGTGTAAGGGTCGAATCCATATCCAGAAGTCTTTTCTTCGTTGGCCCTGCCGAGAGCCTCCAGTATCTCCGGCAACATCCCATTGTTATAATCACTTTCAAATGAAATCATATTAAATCTGCATTAGTATGTCTCAAAGGTAGTAAAAAAAAGACCGATCGAGATGGCCATCCTGCCATTTGGGTCAAGGAAGGACATATCTTGAAAGAATCCCGGTAGCATTGGGCTACAGGCGGTGGAATGCTGTGCGTTGATATCCGGCGACATGAAAAAAGCTGCCGGTCATTTCTGGAGGACAGCGTTTACGAATATCAAAACAGGTCAGCCTGACCTTGTGAAAGGTTGGGCTGACCATAATAGAAGAAGGTGATTTGGGTGAATGCCGATTAGGCGTAGCCGTAAAGATTGCCGGCAAGTTGTTGAAGTCTGTCTATGCGATCGGAATCCAGAGTTCGGTCAGGAGGTCTTCCGGCTTTGTGAGCGCCGGGTCGTTCAGATACTTCTCGAACATCGCTTTCGGAAGCACTTCCACTCCGTTTTCCTGAAGCAGATGGCCATAGACCTCTTCATAGACCTGGCCGAGTTCAGTGTACGGGCCTTTGTGCAGGAAGACAATGAACTTACCGCCCTCAAGGGTTCCGACTCTGACCTCTCCCTCTGGCTGGAGGCCGCCTAGTTTAGGGTGGGCTATGCCTACATCCACGCGGCACTTCTCTGCGGGAGTTGTCGTAGGGTCATCAAGATAGACACTGATGTACTCCGCGTCAATGCAGCCTACACGGTTTTCATCCTTGCAGTACTTGACGATTTTATCCCAAGCTCCAGAATAATCTACATTCTTGTAGTCTCCGGTCAGGCGCACGCTCAGAGCACTGACATCCTCCCTGGTTTCGATTCTTTGTTCAAGTTTAACAATCATAATATAATCAGTTTTTGTTGACGGCAAAGGTACGGCGAAAAGCCTTTGTCCATGGTATGGACAGGGTGGACATCATAACTCTGCATGTTCTTGACTGTCAGCCTGTTTTTTTATTACGATACGGACAATTATAAATAGTCCGCAAGGATGGTCACTGAGCCTGTCGAAGTGACCGTCAATCTCAGTTCCCGGCAGACTTGGTTACTGGACAGGAAAGGTGCCCGGGAGGTATGGCGACGGTCGGCGCTTCTGAAAAATGAAAATTATTCAGTGGAAATTTGGCCAACTGAAAAAAGAATCATACCTTTGGCGGAACAAGATGCGACCTGTCGCTGTGGTTATATATTTTTCGGAATATTCCGAATATTGTGAAAAATTGTAGTCGCCGAGGGTTGGTTTTGTTTATGATTGACACATAATTATTAACACGCCTCTGATATTCAGAGACACTGATGACTTTTTTATCGCACATTTCGCTATGGAAGTAAAGAACGCTGTAGCCGGAACGCTGGAGTCAGGTGACATCATGATCCAGATCGCCCCGGCAGAGACGAAAGGTCTGCACATCGACCTCGACAGTTCTGTAGCCGCACAGTTTGGCAGACAGATCCGCAAGGTCATTGAGGAGACGCTCACAGAATTCGGTCTTGAGGACGCTGACATCAAAGCGGTTGACAAGGGAGCCCGTGACTGCACGATCCGCGCAAGGGTGACCGCTGCCGCCGTCCGCGCCACCGGTAAGGATGTTTGGGCTTAGTAAGCGTTAAGGAACAAGTCGCCACGCACTTGACATATTCTTTAATGGTTACTCAATCAGTTACGATTATGGAAAGATTAAGAAGAACAATGATGTTCGTTCCGGGCAACAATCCCGGAATGATGCAGGATGCCTTCATCTACGGGCCTGACTCGATTATGCTCGACTTGGAAGACTCCGTGACAATGGCCGAGAAAGACGCGGCCCGCCTACTCGTCTATAATGCACTGAAATCAATAGATTACGGCGACACCGAAATGGTTGTCCGCATCAACCCGCTCAGCACCCCTTACGGCCACAAGGACGTGGAGGCTGTTGTGAAGGCAGGCGTGCAGGTCATCCGTATGCCAAAGACCGAGACCGCTGACGAGGTCCGTGAGCTTGAGGCCGAGATCGAGAAGGTCGAGAAGGAGATCGGCTGCTTGGGCAGGACCCGCATGATGGCCGCCATCGAAAGCGCCGAGGGAATCTGCAACGCCTTCGCCATCGCCAAGGCCTCCAAGAGGATGATGGGCATTGCCCTCGGAGCCGAGGACTACTGCGCCAACCTTAAAACCCAGCGCACACCGGGCGGAGCCGAGCTCCTTTATGCCCGCGAGACCATCGTGGTGGCAGCCAGGGCCGCCGGAATCGATGCCCTTGACACGGTATATTCAAACCTCGACGACATGGAGACTTTCCGTAAGGAGGTCGAGCTCATCAAGACTCTCGGATTCGACGGCAAGTCCATCATCAACCCACGTCAGATTCAGATCGTAAACGAGGTGTTCGCACCGACCGAGAAGGCCATTGAGAAAGCCAGGAAGATTCTCGCCGCCATCAAGGAGGCCGAGAAACGCGGCTCAGGTGTCATCGCCGTGAATGGCAAGATGGTTGACCG
Source organism: Bacteroidales bacterium UBA1628 (assembly GCA_002321335.1). GTDB lineage: Bacteria > Bacteroidota > Bacteroidia > Bacteroidales > UBA932 > Cryptobacteroides. The sequence goes on from DCMG01000052.1 coordinate 6,464, forward strand.
TCCTGTCGTCATCAGGGCGCAGCGCACCATTGACCTTGCAATCGCTTCGGGCATATTAACAAAGGAGGAAGTTTATGAGTAATATAAAGGAAAGGGCGGCGCTTGTGGAAAAGGCGGCTGCCGCGATGGGAAAGAAGGTGTATTCAGGAGAGACCCCGAAGAACACCACATTCCGCAAGGATCTCCAGAAAGTTCAGTCAAAGGTGGTCACGCTTGAGGATGCCATCAGACTCAGCGGTCTCAAGGACGGAATGACAATCTCCTTCCACCACCATTTCAGAGGCGGAGACAAGGTTGTGAATATGGTTGTGGGCAAACTGGCCGAGATGGGGTTCAAGAATCTCCACCTCGCCGCGTCCAGCCTTTCGGACGTTCATGCCCCGCTGATTGACCACATCAAGAACGGAGTGATCACAAAGATTTCGACCTCAGGGCTCCGCGGCGAACTCGCCAAGGAGATTTCCCACGGTCTGATGGAGGAACCGGTTGTGTTCCGCAGCCACGGAGGACGTGGAAGTGCCATCGCCAACGGAGATCTCCACATTGATGTAGCCTTCTTGGGCGCTTCTTCCAGTGACCCTGCCGGCAACGCCAGCGGTTACTCCCGTTCCAATCACGCCAAGTCCATCTGCGGATCCCTCGGCTACGCCAAGCCTGACGCCCAGTATGCTGACAAGGTCGTGATCATCACCGACGATCTCGTTGATTATCCGAACACTCCGAACTCGATTTCAGAGCACGATGTGGATTATGTTGTCCTCGTGGACTCTGTAGGTGACTCTTCCAAGATCTCTTCAGGAGCCATCCGCGACACCAAGAACCCTCGCGACATCCTGCTCGCGATGAATGCCGCCAAGGTCATCGTCAACAGCGGGTATTTCAAGGAAGGATTCTCAATCCAGACCGGGTCCGGCGGAGCTTCTCTTGCCGCGGTCAAGTATATTCGTGAAGAAATGATCAAGAGGGGCATCCATTCCAGCTTCGCGCTCGGTGGAATCACCGCCCACATGGTCAAGATGCACGAGGAAGGCCTCATCGAGCGGCTCATCGACGTTCAGTCATTCGACCGCGTGGCCGCCGAATCCATCAAGAACGACCCATTCCACAAGGGAGTCTCTGCCAATGAATATGCCAGCGCAGATGAACCTGGATCAGCCGTCCACTATCTCGACATCGTCATCCTCTCGGCTCTTGAGGTGGATGTCAACTTCAATGTCAATGTGCTTGTGGGCAGTGACGGAGTCATTCGTGGAGCTGTCGGAGGACACCCTGACACGGCTGCGGACTCTGCTCTCTCTATCATTGTCTGCCCTTTGATGCGCGGACGCATCCCTTGCGTGGTGGACGAGGTCACAACCCTCATCACCCCTGGTTCGACAGTCGATGTTGTTGTCACTGAATATGGCATCGCTGTCAATCCACGTCGTCCTGAGATCGCGGAGCGCCTGAAGGAAGCCGGCTTGAAGATCGTGGATATTCATGACCTTAAGAATCTGGCCCTCAAGTCCATCGGTGTTCCTGACCCGCTTCCGTTCGGAGACAAGGTTGTGGGCGTAGTGATGAACCGTGACGGCTCCGTCATGGATGTCATAATGAACATTGAAGACTAATTTGATATATTGAAGATTCCCTTTAAGGAGGAGAAATTATCAAGTCAAACTGCTTCTGATTATTAGATAGATTCTTGTTTATGGAGATTACGCTTGACCATCTGCTGGCAAGTCGTGAGGAACGGGCTTCTTTCCAGAAGGAACTGCTGAAAGGCTACCCTGGAAGGACTCTGGTTTGCCTTACGGTCATAATGCCGGGCAAGGTCAAGCGTAATCT
>DCMG01000106.1 GCA_002321335.1 Bacteroidales bacterium UBA1628
TCGAGGCCGTGGCCGCCATCGTTCTCGCCGACCTTGCGATGTCTCGTGGCATCTAATAGATTGATAATGAGTGGTCAATAATGATGTTTCTGTCCCGAATCAGGCACCGGAACACCATTGCTTTCGCTTGAATGCCAATGTGTTAACTGCCACGGTTCCTACTCGGCTAGTTTAATCTTAGGCAACTTATTATTTGCCGCCCACTAAACGTAGAATATGAATGGACTTTTACAGAAGCGGAGTCATATACATTGGGATAAACACATAACCGTTTTCCTCCTTATAATCTTGAGTATGGATTATGTATGAAGTATGAAGCTGTCCTTTGAATTTTTCACGGAATTTTGCCAGTGACGAAAAGGCGGAGTATTTGCCGGACTTCACTTCCAAGGGGCTAATATTATGTGCGTTGTTCAGTGTCGGTTTTTCAACAAGGAAATCGACCTCCATCCTATCCTCTGCGACCGTTGAGTAATTGCTGTAGAAATACAAAGAGTGGCCATTTGCTACAAGCATCTGAGCGACAATATTTTCCATCAACATTCCCTCGTTGATTTCCAACTTGCCAAGAAGAAGTTTCTGATACAACTCTTCTCCTTGGATGGCTTTATCATCGAATGCGTGGGAAATCAAGAGTCCTGTGTCACCCATGTAGCATTTGAAAGTCTGGTCATCTCTTTTCAGCCTCATGCCAACCTGAGGTTCTGTGACACCATAGCAGATATTCACAAAACGTGCGTCTTGCAGCCACAGAAATGATGACTCGTAGCTTCTATACCTTGCACCTTCACCTAAACTTGCAAGGCGAAACTTTTTTTCGTGTTTCTGTAGTTCCCCGGGAATCTGATCCCACACGGCTTTGACTTTTTCTGTGTAACCCTTGACATGCTTGTCAATGCTACGACGGTATAATGCCAAAATATCCCGCTTCACGATGTCCACTCTTCGGAATATTCCCGTTTCCACAAACTCTTTTACTGCTTGTGGCATTCCACCAACGATGAGATATTGCCGAAATAAGGTCATCGCTTTACGGTGCATTGGTCCAAGCTGGCACCGGTTCTCGAAACACGTCTTTATGAACGGCATGGTCATCTCGTCTCCCAGTGCCCACAAAAACTCCTCAAAATCCATTGGAAACATTTGAAGAGGTCTTTCTTCAGATGGTAGCAGAATGTCTTCCGTGTTCTCATTGATGCTTACAAGAGACCCAGTTTCTATGTAGTCATATCGTCCGTCTGCGACAAGGTGTTTGATGGCTTGACGCGCCATAGGATATTTCTGAACCTCATCGAAAATGATCAACGACTTTCTCTCATACAACTGAACACCAGCGACATTTTGCAAGAAGAGAAGAAAAGTGTCTGTTTCATTCAGATACTCATCAAAGACTTCCTTCATGGATTTGCTGATGTGTGCAAAATCCACAAGAATATATGACTTATACTCATTATTGGCGAACTCTTCCACTATAAAACTCTTTCCCACCCGTCTGGCACCCTCTATTAGGAGAGCAACCTTTCCTTTCTCTTCATTTTTCCACCGTAAAAGCGAATCATATATTTTCCTTTTCATAAATCATTGTTTCTTAGAAACAAAAATAATATGCTTGCACCAAACAAACAAATTTCAAATGAATATTTTGCACTAAACTTAGATTTTTACAATGCTATGTTTGCACCAAACTGAGAAATGTAATCTGCGTCGCCGACCTTGCATTGTCAATCAATCCCGTCATCGTCGAAGCCGTCACCGCCATCGTCCTCGCTGACCTTGTGATGACTCGTGGTGTCTAATCTTTTGATAAGGAGTGAATAAGGCGATGTAGTGGTCTTATTTTCAGCACCACGAAGTTGTTCTTTCGCCTGAATGTCAATATGTTGACTGCCACGGTTCTTCGCTTCGGTGATTTGTGGGAGAAGTATAAAGTCAGTGATGTCGTGCGGACGATAAATACTTCACGTCCTTTTGATGGTTTTTAACAAGGTTGTTTTAAACAAGGTTGTTAAAAAAGATTATAGTGCGTATATTTGCCATTGAATATTAATGACAACGGACATGGACTCACCATTTGTTTTCGGGGTAAGGGTTGAGGGGGATGCCTTCACCGGACAGATAAGACGAGAAAGAAAAGACGAGGCGGAAAATAAAGGTGTGGAAGGTAGAGGTTGTGTCATAATGCCTGAATAACTTTCTTTGACTTCAGAGATAATTTGTATTTTTGTTGTCATGACTCTCAGATCCATTTTTATCGCGGCGGCTGTTTCGTTGCTGGCTGTTCTGCCATCCGCCGCCAAAGACAAAAACTACAAAGTCGTTTCTCCTGACGGCAACCTGTCGGCCACTCTTGTGGTCGGACAGACGATATCGTATGCTGTTTCCAGAGGCGATGTTCTTCTAATCGACTCGTCGGAGATCTCGATGACAATGACTGACGGCTCCGTGTTCGGGAAAAACGACAATGTCTGCAAGGTCCGGAAGGCCAGCGTTGACCAGACTCTCCCGGCTGTGGCATATAAAAGAGCCGAGGTGCGGGATAACTACAATGAGATCACTCTCATATTCAAAGAGTTCTCGCTCGTTTTCCGCGCCTATGACGAAGGGATCGCCTATCGCTTTGTCAATGGTCCAGACGAAGCCTTTGTCCAGAACGAGCAGGCTGAATTTCGTTTCGCCAATGACTGGACAGCCTATGTCCCTTACGTGTCCCAGCACACGGAAACACTTGACACTCAATTCTGGAACTCATTCGAAAGCACCTATGATGTGCACTGCGTCTCAGAGTGGGACAAGAGACGTATGGCTTTCCTGCCGCTTGCTGTAGCCGCAGACAACGGGGTCAAGGTCTTGATAACAGAGGCGGACCTGCTGGATTACCCTGGAATGTACCTTTATAATGAAAAAGGCTCGACCTGCTTGTCAGGACGCTTCGCCTGCTATCCGGAGACCGTCAGGACGGCTGGCCTCAGCGGCATTCAGGAAGAGGTAATAGACAGGAAGGATTTCATCGCCAAGGCTTCCGCCGGAGAGGCTTTTCCGTGGCGCGTCATAATGGTGACAAAAAAGGATTCTGAGATGGCAGTCAATGACCTTGTCTGGAAACTGGCCACACCTTCCGACCCTTCGATGGATTTCAGTTGGGTAAAGCCCGGAATGGCGGTTTGGGACTGGTGGCACGGACGTAACCTTTACGGTGTGGATTTCCGCCCGGGGATCAACACGGAGACCTACAAGTACTACATCGACTTCGCCTCCTGCAATGGAGTCCCTTATGTCCTTATGGATGCGGGGTGGTCTCCGGACAGAGGGCAACAGGATCAGATGAAGGTGGTTCCGGAAATTAACCTTCCTTTCCTTATTGAATATGCCCGCGAGAGGAATGTCGGACTTATCCTTTGGGTCGGATTCAGTCCGTTCCGCAGGAATATGGAGGCTGTCTGCCGCCACTTTTCCCGGATTGGGATCAAAGGCTTCAAGGTCGATTTTATGGACAGGGACGACCAGGATGTGGTGGATTTTCACAGGAAAGCCGCCGAGACAACCGCAAGGTACGGATTGATGGTTGACTTCCACGGGACCTACAAGCCGGTGGGACTGAACCGAACCTATCCGAATGTGGTGAATTACGAAGGCGTGTTCGGGCTGGAGCAGATGAAATGGAAAAAGGCGATGGTCGATCAGGTGACCTACGATGTCACGATGCCGTTCATCAGGATGGCCGCCGGTCCTGTGGACTACACCCAAGGAGCGATGAGAAACGCCTCCAAAGGCAATTACCATCCGGTCGAATCGGAGCCAATGAGCCAAGGCACCCGCTGCCACCAGCTCGCTGAATATGTCGTCTTCGACTCTCCGCTTAACATGATGTGTGACTCTCCGTCCAACTATATGGCCGAGCCCGAGTGTACAAAGTTTATCGCGGGATGTCCTACGGTCTGGGACGAGAGCTTGGCCGTGAATGGAGAGATTGGACAATTCATCACCCTTGCCCGCCGCAGCGGGAATGTCTGGTACGTCGGTTCGCTGAACAACTGGAATGCCAGAGACTTGACCCTCAATCTCGGCTTTCTTGGAGAAGGAGAATGGGCGATGGAAATCTTCCGTGATGGTGTCAACGCTGACCGCGCCGCCCGGGACTTCAAGCGAGAATCCTACCCTGTGCCAGCCGACCGCAATGTCAGAATCCATATGGCTCCCGGGGGCGGCTGGGCTGCCCGTCTGACCAGAAAGTAATCGTCACGGTACACCTGTGAAAGCTGCTTGCGTCCGTGGCGGCCAAGTGACTCATAATCAATGAATAGTCTACCTCTCCTCCTGCCCGTTTCATTCAGGAGGTGAAGTAATCATTATCCTCATTGTCAACTACTTGGATGCCACGGGTCGGATAAGGATTAGAATATTGCCTTTGATTTGGATGTTTTTAGCATTCCAGACAGCGGTAGGTGTCGAGGAAGGCGGGGAAGGATTTGGCGATGCAGATGGTGTCGTCAATGTGGATGGGGGAGTCGGTGCACCAGGAGGCGATGGTCAGGGCCATGGCCATGCGATGGTCGTGCGAGGATGTATATTCACCACCCTTCAGAAGGTGACCGTTCAGGAGGCGGCTCTCAACGGATTCACCGGTGATGGTGAGGGTGTCGCCGCTGGCGTAAGCCTCCACGCCCATCTGGGTGAGCATATTCAGAATCGCAGTGCCTCGGTCGCTTTCCTTGCTGGCCAACCTCTTGAATCCTTGAATATTACTGCGTCCGTGGCAGAAGGCGGCGAGGATGGAGACAATCGGAAACAGGTCCGGGCAGTTGTTGAGGTCGGTGTCGAAGGCGCGGAGCGGGGCTTTCTGGGCGGTGATCAGGCCGTGGTGGCCTTTCGGAACGTTTGCCTCGGATTCGCCCTCTTCGCAGTCCGTTTTGTAATTTGCCAGGTCTGTATCTTCATTGGCCGCATCTTCACTGCCAACGTTTCCATCTATCGGCTCGTCATCGATCTGCGACAGGCTGGCTCCGGCCTCCATCAGGATGTCCATGATCGAGATGTCGGCTTGAAGGGAAGTCGTGTCGAGCCCGGTCAGCTTCACGTCCCCGAACAGGGCTCCGGCCACAAGGAAATTGGCGGCGGCGCTCCAGTCGCCCTCGATGTCAAAGACTGCCGGGGAATATTTCTGCCCGCCCTTGATTTTGAACGTGATGCCGGTGCAGAGGCTCCAGTCCTGCGTCTCAAGGAAATCCTCGCCACCTTCCATCTCGCTGCCGATCTTGATGCCGAAGCGGCGGAGCACGTCAGCGGTGATGAACATGTACGGGATGCTCTTGGGGTCGTGAATATGCAGGGTCGAGTCTCCGGGAAGGAGCGGCAGGGCCATCAGCAGGCCGGAGATCAGCTGCGAGCCGCCTTTGCCTGAGACGCTGGCCTTGCCGGACAGCAGAGGACCTTGGACGGTGAGGGGCACGTGGACTTCGGGAGCCGGGTTGAGAGGCCTCAGGACCGTTCCGAAGCCGGCCATGATTTCGGCCGCGCCCTTCAGAGGCCTGGTTGGAAGGGTCCCTACCCCGTCGATTTCGATTTGATTCCCGTTGCCGAGTGCTGCGGCGAGCGGGATCAGCAGACGGGTCAGCAGGCCGGATTCCCCGACGTTGATCTTTTCGGGGATATTCGTTGACGATGAGCCTATGCCTTCTATGATTAAGGTCTTTCCGGTCGCTTCGGTGTTTGGTGAGCTCAGTCGAACCACAGGCTCAGCGACCGAGACCTTCGCCCCGAGTGCCTTGGCGACCTCGATCGCCGCCTCGTTGTCTCCGCAAGGGGAGTAGCCTCCGAGTCTGGATTCGCCCTCGGCGAGGGCCGCTGCGATGATGGCCCGCTGGGCGAAACTCTTTGAGGCCGGCATATTCAGAGCCGTGTCGCAATGAAGAGGTTTCCTATCGCCATAGACGGCCGTAAGCATCTCTGAGTAACTCCATTGGCCGGGAGCCGCGGC
>DCMG01000173.1 GCA_002321335.1 Bacteroidales bacterium UBA1628
GGTCCGGAGAGCGGGGATGTCCTGCTGGTCGGATGGGGTGGCACGTACGGACATATTCTTACAGCCACTGAGGAACTCCGCGCTGCCGGAAAGACAGTCAGCCGGGTGCATTTCGATTTCATCGACCCACTGCCGAAGAACACAGAGAAGGTCCTCTCCGGTTTCCGGAAGATAATTGTCTGCGAGCTTAATCTCGGCCAGTTCGCTGGTTACCTCAAGACCATATTCCCTCAATTCAACTATTTGAATTGTAACAAGGTTCAGGGACAGACCTTCCTTGTGAAGGAGATTGTTGACGCGGCTGCGGCCCAGTTATAGGAGGAACACGCTATGCCAAAATATTCATTGAAAGATTTTAAGAGTGACCAGGAAATTCGGTGGTGTCCGGGATGCGGGGATTATTCTGTTCTTGCCGCTCTTCAAAGGACCCTTCCTCTGGTTTGTGAGGAGAAGGGAATAGAAAAGGACAAGATTGTCGTGGTGTCCGGCATCGGGTGCTCCTCAAGGCTTCCGTACTATGTTGACACTTACGGATTCCATAGCATCCACGGCAGGGCTACGGCCATAGCGACTGGTATGAAGGTTGCCAATCCGGAGCTCTGCATCTGGCAGGTGAGCGGTGACGGTGACGCGCTGGCCATCGGTGGGAACCATTTCATCCATGCCATTCGAAGGAACATCGACATCAACCTGATGCTCTTCAACAATCGGATTTACGGAATGACGAAGGGACAGTATTCCCCGACATCCAAGCTTGGTGCCATCACGAAGACATCACCTTACGGAACGGTTGAGCATCCATTCAATCCGGGAAGTTTGGTCTTGGGAGCCAAAGGTACTTTCTTCGCACGAGGAATGGACACTGAATTGGCTCTCAATCAGGAAATTATGCTTGCAGCGTCAAGGCACAAGGGCACTTCTGTGATGGAATTTCTGACGAACTGCGTGATATTCAACAATGGGTCTCACGCTGAGATTTCAGATAGGGAGCACAAGGCTGACAGGACGCTGGTTCTGCGTGACGGTGAGAAGATGATATTCGGAAAGAACCGAGACAAGGGAATCGCTCTTGATGGTTGGAGATTGAAAGTCGTGACCATTGGTGAGAACGGTGTCACGGAGGATGACATTCTCACTCATGACAGTCACTCAGACAATCTTGGTCTCCAGATGATGCTCGCTGACATGAAATGGCCTGATTTCCCTGTGGCCCTCGGTGTGATCAGAGAGGTGCCGGACATCACTTACGAGGAGGAGGTCTCAAAACAAGTCGAAGCCGTTAAAGAAAAGTCTCGAATCCATAGCGTTGACGAACTGTTGCACAGCGGATCGACATGGGAACTTAAATAGAAACACATTTTTAACTAATTAATAATACTATTACATTATTATGAAAACAACTGAAATAATGGCCCGTCTCCAGGCCAAGTACCCAACAGAGAAAGAATATCTTCAGGCAGTACAGGAGGTTCTTGAGTCAATCGAGGAAGTTTATAACCAGCATCCTGAGTTCGAGAAGGCTAAGATCGTCGAGAGACTCGTAGAGCCAGACAGAATCTTCACTTTCCGTGTCACATGGATTGACGACAACGGTGAGGTTCAGACCAATCTCGGCTACCGCGTCCAGTTCAACAGCGCGATCGGACCTTACAAGGGAGGACTTCGCTTCCACAAGGCCGTGACCCCTTCAATGCTCAAGTTCCTCGGATTCGAGCAGACATTCAAGAACGCCCTCACAACCCTTCCTATGGGTGGAGCTAAAGGTGGTTCTGACTTCGATCCAGTAGGTAAGTCAAATGCTGAAATCATGCGTTTCTGCCAGGCCTTCATGCTTGAGCTCTGGCGCTGCATCGGCCCTGATCAGGACATCCCTGCCGGTGACGTAGGTGTCGGTGGACGTGAGATCGGCTTCCTGAACGGAATGTACCAGAAGCTCGCTCGTCAGTACCACACCGGAGTGCTCACCGGAAAGGGCGCTACATGGGGAGGTTCCATCCTTCGTCCTGAGGCCACCGGTTTCGGAGCCCTCTACTTCACCCAGCACCTTCTCCACAAGGCAGGCAAGGACATCGCTGGCCAGAAGGTCTGCATCTCCGGTTTCGGCAACGTGGCTTGGGGCGCGGTTAAGAAGGCTACCCAGCTCGGAGCCAAGGTTGTGGCCATCTCCGGCCCTGACGGAGTCTGCCATATTCCTGAAGGAATGACCCCAGAGATGAATGAATATATGCTTGACATGCGTGCTTCCAACAGGAACATGGTCGAGGATCTCGCCACCAAGTTCCCGGGACAGGTTCAGTTCATCGCAGGCAAGAAGGCATGGAGCATCCCTTGCGACATCGCTCTTCCTTGCGCGTTCCAGAACGAACTCAGTGAGGACGATGCCAAGGAACTGAAGGCCAACGGTTGCTGGTGCTGCTGCGAGGTTTCCAACATGGGTTGCCAGCCGGGAGCCATCCACTTCTTCCAGAACAACGGAGTCCTCTTCGCTCCTGGAAAGGCTGTGAACGCAGGCGGAGTTGCCACCTCTGGTCTTGAGATGACCCAGAATGCCGCCCACCTCAGCTGGTCTGCACAGGAAGTTGATGACAAGCTTCACTGGATCATGCAGAGCATCCACGAGCAGTGCGTGAAGTACGGCACACGTCCGGACGGCAGCGTTGACTATGTAAAGGGCGCCAACATCGCTGGCTTCATGAAGGTTGCACAGGCTATGCTTGAGCAGGGAATCATCTAATTGTACGATTTCTTACGAATATCAGCACATCAACGTCTCGTTGATGTGCTTTTTTCATTTATATTCATTAAATTTGCAGGATGCAAAAGAGAAAAGAATATAAACAATAATAATAACACTTTTTTCAAATGAAAAGAACCGTTCTGGCATTATCGCTGATCGCTCTTGTGGCCTCCTGCAACACAACGCCTGAGACCGCTGTTCAGAAAAAGGTTGATTCGTATGCTCTTGTCAAGATCGAATCACCTGACCTTTCCGGTATCACGGACAACGGCAAAGAAGTCCTTAATCTTTACAAATTCGCTGCCGACCAGGCTGACAGCATCTATTGGAATCAGTATTTTGGAGACAAAACTCTGATTGAGAATCTGAAAGACGCTGATTTGCGCGACTACGCCAAGATTAACTACGGCCCTTGGGACCGTCTTGACGGCTCCACTTTTGTGGAGGGTTTCGGGAATCTTCCTCTCGGTGCCAATTTCTATCCGGCTGACATGACTTCGGCTGAGTTCGATTCGCTTGCCGACCCGGTGAAGACAAGTCCATATTCGCTGATCAGGCGTGACTCGGACGGCAAATTGGTTGCTGTGTGGTATCACGATGCCTATGAGTACAACATCGACAAGATCTGCAACTACCTCAAGGCTGCCGCTGACATCACCATCAAACCGAGCGTCCGCAACTATCTTCTCAAGAAGATTGACGCTTTGAAGACTGACTATTACTACGATAGCGACCTTGCATGGTTGGAGATGACTGACAGCAAGATGGATCTCATCATCGGCCCTAACGAGGTTAATGATGACCAGCTGTACGGTCTCAAGACATCCTATGAGGCTTACGTCCTTTTGAAGGATCTCAAGCGCACCGAAGTTCTTGATCAGTTCAAGTCTATGCTGCCTGAACTCCAGAAGCAAATCCCTTGCGAGGACCAGTACAAGAACTTTGTACCGGGCGAAGAGTCGGACATCTACGCCTATGACGCCATCTACTGCTCCGGCCACGCAAACGCCGGCATCAAGCTTATTGCCTTGAACCTTCCTTATAATGAAGAGGTTCAGGCCAAGGCCGGAACCCGTACAGCCCTCCTTCGCAACATCATGATGGAGAAGTTCAACAGGGTAGTGAATCCTGTCGGCATCGTTGTCTTGAGTCCTGACCAGCAGGATCACCTTGACGAGGAAGCATTCTACTGGAACATCGCTTTCCGTGAGATCGCTCACGGACTGGGCGTGAAGGAGACCATCAACGGCAAGGGTGCTGTCTATGAGGCTCTCGGTAACAAGGCCCTCACTTGGGAGGATGCCAAGGCCAATGCACTCGGTCTGTACTTAGTCTGCAAGCTTTTGGATGAGCACAAGATTCCTGCTCTTATCACTAAAGAGGATGCTATCACGACATTTGTCGCAAACTTGATCCGTTCAGAGCGTTTCGGTGAGGCCTCACAGCTTGGAAGGGCTTATGTGATGCTCTTCAACTACCTCAATCAGAACGGAGCCTTCAAGCGTGGTGACAGCGGTAAATATTCGATTGACTACGAAAAGACGCTTTCACTCGTCGCTGAGTTCACCGGCATTGCCCTCAAGACTCAGGCAACCGGAGACTACGAGTTTGCTGAGCAGTTCGAAAAACAGTACTGCGTTCTGTCAGAGGATTTCAAGGCTGACCTCGTGAACATCCGCCTTGAGAATATTCCGATTGACCTAAGGTTCGAATTCCAGAAATAAAATTAATAATCAATACTACTGAAATGGCTGAAAAGAAATTCAATGTGAAGTACGGTGTACTTCTGCCGATTGTTCTTCTGGTCACACTCTTCTTGTGGTGTGTTCCTACCTCCTTCTTCGGCATCGACGCTCTGACCGTTGTGCAGCAGCGTGTGATCGCCCTCTTTGTGTTCGCCGCCTTGATGTGGATGTTTGAGATCATCCCTAACTGGGCGACTTCCGTGATGATCATCGTGGTGGCTCTGCTGACTGTCTCCGACAAGGGACTAGGCTTCTTCTGCAATCCTGAGTTCGGTCAGCTGGTAAGCTACAAAAAGATAATGTCTTCTTTCGCCGATCCGGTTGTCATGCTGTTCCTCGGTGGATTCGTGCTTGCAATCATGGCTGAAAGATTCGGACT
>DCMG01000069.1 GCA_002321335.1 Bacteroidales bacterium UBA1628
GCCTTCTCGTATTGGATGGTGCCGATCTTCACGGAATTGTCGTGGCTGTACTCCACGGTGTTCTCACCGGACGCACCAAGATTATCAATCGCCTCTCCTTTATGAATATGCCCTTGGAGCTTCGGTGAATTAGTGTTCAGGACAAGAGACGATGCACCTGTGTCTACAAGGAAATTCAATGAATCTGACCCGTTTACAAATGCTGTGACATAAATTCTGTTATCCTGCGCAAGGCGAAAAGGAATCTCTCCTTCAGGTTGCCTGTCCACGATTTTCGCATTGATGTTCTGATGTCCGCAGAACAGGGCGGCAAACACGCACAGCAAAATCCTAAGATGTCTCATAGTCAGTGTGATTTTAGTGTAAAGTTACCTTTTTTCTATAAAATACCAAAAGCAAAATAAGGGGAGATCAGTGCTAATGGGGGGCGGAGAGCTTGTCTTTGCACCCGAGTAGGGTGATTTCTGGTACTTGGGGTGCAAAACGGTGGGTTCTGCACCCGGGCGGTACGGATGGAGGGACATTGTGTTACCGCTGGTGTCCTATCCGAAAGCTGCTTTGTTGACTTATAACCCGCCAAAACTGATGATTTTTATTGGTTTTGGCGCACTTTCGGCCTTGAAAACGCGCCAAAACTATCAATTTTTCATCGATTTGGCGCGTTATTGTTTGTCATTCTGAATCCTTTCTTGTATATTTGTGAGCGTTAAGTATGTTGATATGAATGAATTAATAGGAAGAAACGCTGAGCGAAAGTTACTCGAACAGTACATCGAAAGCCCAAAGTCGGAATTCATCGCGATTTATGGCCGTCGTCGTGTCGGAAAAACATATCTGGTAACGGAGATTTTCAAGGATAGATTGGCTTTCGACATGACAGGTGTGTTGGAGGGTGACAGGGAGGATCAGATGTCCAGTTTTTTTCTGTCCCTTCAGAAGGCAGGTTATGGTGGCGTGAGGCCAAAGACCTGGATAGAGGCCTTCGAGGCTTTGAAGACTGTGTTGGCTCCAGCGTTGGCAAAAGGGAACGCTGTCATATTCATTGATGAATTGCCTTGCCTGGACACACCGAGGTCTGGTTTGATAAAGGCTTTGGACTTGTTTTGGAACGGCTGGGCGAACCGTCAGAAAAACATTAAACTGATCGTCTGCGGTTCGGCCACGACTTGGATGGTGGATAACATAATAGACAACCACGGTGGGCTTCACGACCGGATAACACACGAATTGCATCTCCATCCATTCACTCTTGGAGAGACCGAGGAATATTTGAAGGCCAATGGTTCTCGGTGGAACAGGCTCTCTATTGCCCAGACTTATATGATTCTGGGTGGCATTCCGTATTATCTGAGCCTGCTTGACAAAAGGCAAAGTCTTACGGAAAACATAGACCGGCTGTTTTTCTCGGTCGATGCGGAACTGCATCGTGAATATGACCGCTTGTTCAAGTCCCTTTTCCGGAATCCTCAGCCTTATGTGAAAATAATCCGGCTGCTTTCATCCAACCGTAAAGGATTGACTCGGAATGAGATCAGTGAGAAACTTGGCAAGGAGACCGGTGGCCATCTGAGCAAGATGCTTGAGAATTTGGAAAACTGCGATTTCGTCCGCAAGTATTGCGTCAGAGAGAAGAGGATCAACTCGAAGAATGGAATATACCAATTGGTGGATTTCTTTACCCGTTTTCATAACGACTTCTGTGTCAAAGGGACAACAGATGATCATTATTGGAGCAACACCTTGAACACCCCGAAGCAGAACACTTGGTACGGCCTCGCTTTCGAGCGACTCTGCCAAGCGCATATTCCTCAGATCAAAAAGGCTCTCGGAATAGACAGAATCCATACTGAATATTATTCCTGGAGAAGCAAGGAGAGCAAGCCGGCGGCTCAGGTCGATCTGATCATCGAGCGTGCCGATCAGATCACCAACCTGTGTGAGATCAAGTACAGTCGTGCCGAATATTCAATAGACTCTGAGGAAAACGCCAAGTTACAGAATCGTGTGGCGGATTTCGAGCGCGAGACCGGCTCCCGTAGCGCTGTCAACCTCACCTTCATCACCACTTTCGGCCTCAAGCCCAACGCCTACTCCTCCGACATCCACTACCGTGTCCAACTCGACGCCTTGTTTGAAGAGGCATAGACCCGGTTGCTATCCAAAGAATTCCAGACACTGACTCGGTGCGCCGTCTGGTCCTTTAGTCGGTCTCTTTGACGGTGTGCTTCTCGGCGTGGGCGTTGCGGTAGGCGCCGGGACTCATTCCGACGGCTTCCTGGAACACGGTGCAGAAATATTCAGAGGTGCTGAATCCGCAGTCAAGGGCTATGTTCTTGACAGGGAGGGAACTGTTGCGCAGGAAGTACATCGAGGAATGGATCCTCAGTTGCTGAAGGTACTGTGCCGGGGCCATTCCGGTGTTTTTGCGGAACATCCTGCGCAGCCATGTGTAGCTCATCCCCATCTCGGAGGCGAGTGTTTTGATGTCGATCTGCTCCGAGAGATGGTTGGCCATTTGCTGTTTAACCGAATTTATTGCCAGAACTACCTTGTCGTCATTCCTGTTTTTGGTGGCGAGATTATAGTTTATCAGTGACAGCATGTGGATCACGATTGCCTGAAGCATGGGCATTGTCTGGTCACATTGGCGTTCGGCGTAGAAGAGAGCCTGCTCGAAAAGGTCCACGAGAGTCGCCGAGAGCCCCAGCTCAATCGGTCCTTTTCTGTCCTTGAAGAATCTGTCCACGTCAGTCCGGAATGTCGGTCCGTTGAATCCTATGTAATACTCAGTCCATCCGATGTCTTTGTTCGGCCGGTAAGTGTGCCAGTACCCGGGGCGCAGCAGGATGAGAGTCCCCGGGGTTATCACCCTGCTGCCGTCGCTGTCTGTGAACATTCCAGTTCCTCCGGTGATGTAGACCAATTGGAACTCACCCAGCCTCCTTCCCTTGTCCATGCTGAAGCCGTACCGTTTAGGAATGACCTTCACAGGGTAGTCCTGTTGCGGTGCCACTTCCTGATAGCCGATGGTTGAGATAAGGTCGTCCGTCTCATTCGACACAGTCTCGAAGGAAAGCAGCGAGAACCGGCTCATGTGCTTGTTCGAATTCTGGATCATTTTCTTTAGTTATTAATGTCTCGCAGTGTCAGAAAACCAATTTGATAGGGCCTGATGTCTGCGCCAATTACGTGAAATAATGCTTAAATTTGTTAAAGGCAAGGGTGAAGTGAATCATCGCCAAATGCATTTGGCTGTATGTTTTTCTCTATGCAGAGATTCCGTGTGCGGGTGCGTTGACGAACTTCAAATGCCTTTTATAAAGTTAGATAAAAAATGTGATTTTTGACCTTCAAGTGTCAAAAAATATAATTGGTAACACAAAATGCGAATGACAAAAAGACTTTCTGCCCTCCTCGTGTTGGCTCTGGTGCTTGTTTCCTGCGGGAAGAATGCCAAACAATCAGATTACTATGTGTGTGCCTACATCTGGCCGTCCTGCCACGATGACTCTCTGGCGCATGAACTCATCTGGCCGGGCGGTCGGGGTGAGTGGGAGATAATCAATGCCGGAACCCCGCGTTTTCCGGGACATTACCAGCCTCGCGAACCGCTGTGGAAGGGTGATCAGGATGATGATCCGGAGGTGGTTGAGAAATGGATAAAGACCGCTCTCAAGTACGGAGTGAACACCTTTATCTATGACTGGTACTGGTTCTACAACTATCCTTTCCTTGAAGAGGCTCTCGACAACGGGTTTCTCAAGGCTCCGTCGAATGAGAAGATGAACTTCTACATCATGTACGCGAACCACGAGGTCACAAACTATTGGAATCCTCACATCAACTCCGACACGGAGACGCTCACTTTCAACCCGCGCATAGACTGGGATCAGTGGAAGGTGATCGTGGACAGGGTGATCACACAGTATTTCCATCGTCCGAACTATGTCAAAATCGACGGATGTCCTGTGTTCAGCCTTTGGGACTTCGATTTCTTCACCGAAAGCTTCGGCTCCCTGGAAGAGGCCGGCAAGGCGATGGATTATTTCCGCTCCAAGGTGAAAGAGGCCGGATTCCCTGACCTCCACCTCCAGAAGTGCGGCGGACTGTGGCCGCGAGGCAAAGAAGAGACTGTCAGAATCAAGGAACAGATAAAAAGGTTCGGCATCAACTCGACCGCCGGATACAACATGGGTGGATTGGATCCGGACTACATAAGACACGGAATGAAGGCCATAGAGTTCAGGCAGCGCTGGTACGATGAATATGAGATTCCTCTGTTTCCGACGGTGTCCATCGGCTGGGATGACACCCCTCGCTACCCGAACAAGGGAGAGAAGGATGTCACTCACTTCAACCATTCTCCGGAGGCTTTCGCGTCATTCCTCCAGACGGCTAAGGAATGGGCTGACGATCATGCGGACACGCAGCCGAAGTTCGTTATGATAAATGCTTGGAATGAATATGTCGAGGGCAGTTATCTTCTACCGGACCGTTATTGGGGCTTCGGCTTCCTTGAGGCTGTGAAGGATGTTTTCGACGGAAAATATGACAAACCGGAATAAACATCCGGAATCGACAAACCAAAAATCAGCAGTGACATGAAAAAATATTGCTTTGTCTTCCATTTGCTCCTCGCTGTTCTGTTCGTCTCCTGCACGAATGACAAGTTGGAACAGAGGATCTCTTCTTTGGAGGAGCGCATGGCCGCGCTTGAATCCGTGTATGGAGAGATCAATGACAACGCCACGGCCTTGAACGCCCTTTATAAGGAGAACCTGCTCATACACCAGTATTCCGAGCGTAATGAAAACGGAGCGGTGGTAGGTTATGACCTCAAACTTTCGGACGGCAGCACCCTGCACATCACGTTCGGCAAGAATGTGGAGGGCGTCGCACCGATGATCGGCGTGAACGATATGGGACAATGGGTGGTCTCATTCGATGGCGGAGAGACTTTCACTCCGATAGAAGGTGCGGCAAGCCCGTGGGCCAAGGACGGAAAATCCCCGATTGTAAGTGTTGATAAATATGGCTTTTGGCAGATCTCGCTTGATTCGGGCAAGACGTGGCAAAGGATAGTTGATGCGGCTGGCGACCCTATCAGCGCGGTGGACGGAAAATCTCTGGCTCCGGCGTCATATTGCTTCTTCGACAAGGTCTCATTCAACAAGGAAACCGGGAATCTTGACATAAAGCTGGTGACCGGCGAGACATTCTCCATACCTTTGGCTTCGGAGGCTTCCATATCCCTGAAATATTATGACGAGAAAGAAGGGGCATACGTGTACGGAAACCGTCTTAATGAATTCCCGGCCGAGATCTCGGGTGTCAGCGACATGGTGTTCATCGATGTCCCTGACGGATGGAACCTATGGATGGAAAAGGACAAGCTGGTCGTTGAGGCTCCGCAGGATGGCGTCACCGGTGACTACACGGTGAAACTTCTGGCCTCTACTTTCTCCGGTGAGTCCAAATCGTTCAGCTTCAAATTCAAGTACGAAAAGGATCTCATCCTGTTCGACGATTTTCTTGGGAACGACATCGATCACCGTTGGTGGCTGCGTTATAAGAGCGGCACCGTTACCTCGGAATGGGACACTTACCAGAAGGGGGATCCGGCTGAGTCGGTGGTTGAGGACGGACTCCTCAAACTGTACGCCCACCTTGACGGAGACTCATTCAAGACGGGAGCGGTCTGGACGAAGGGCAAGCTTACCTACAGGCCACCTTTCCGGATTGATTGCCGGGCGCGTTTCACACAGATGGGAACCGGAATCTGGTATGCGATCTGGGTCTCTCCTGACGCCGGCTATATGCATGGTGAGATAGACATCTGCGAGAAGTTGAACTTCGGAACGACCACCTATCACACTTGCCACACGCTGTACACCTTGAACACCGCCGCCACGAATCAGAAGAAGGAGACTTATGTGAACGAGGCCGGAGAGACTGTGGTGAACTGGCATCAGGGAATCGCACCTGACGCTATGGTCGCCGGCGCTTTCAACATCTTCTCAGTGGAAGTCACCGACGAGCGGATTGTATGGTATGTCAACGAAAAACCAGTGTTTGTCTACAGGCATATTCCTCATTCTGTGGAAGATCCGCTCTATTCGCAATTGAAGCCGCAGGAGCAGGAATACTATCTTAAGAACTGGACATTCATGGAACAGGATTACAACACCCTTCTTGACATAGCCGTCGGAGGACAGTTCGTCGGTGGTGTCATCAAAAGGGAAGAGTTCCCTGGACAGTTTGACATTGATTGGATAAAAGTAAAACAGTTATAACACTAAACATTCAGAAAAATGAAAATTTTCAGCAGATTATTCATTGCCGCCACCGCATTTATGGCAGCGGTAGCGTGTGGCAATATTGATGATCTTCAAGATCGTGTTGATGATATAGAGAACAGGGTGTCCGCACTTGAAAAAGTCGCTGATGCGCTTAACGATAATATCAAGGCTCTTCAGGCCATAGCTTCCGGTCAGGCGATCAATAACGTTGAAAAGAAGGATGACACGTACATCCTGACACTTTCCAACGGCGACAAGATCACTCTTCAGCAAGGTGGGGTCGGAGTCGGCAAGGCTCCGATCATGTCTGTGGACAAGGATGGGTACTGGATGGTTGACTATCAGGACGGTAAGGGTTCTGTGTATATGACTGATGATGAGGGGAACAAGATAATGGCTGTCGGAAACAATGGCGTGACTCCGGTCTTTGGAGTCAGTGCGGATGGTTTCTGGACGGTAAGCTACGATGGCGGGAAATCGTTCGCTCCGGTTCTTGATGAGAACGGTGAGAAGGTCAAGGCTGTCGCCGGAAGCAGCGGGGAGGATTCTTATTTCGCGGGTGTCGAATATAAAGACGAATGCCTTGTCCTTACTCTGAAGAACGGTGAGCAGTACAAGGTCCCTGTTGTAGGCGGCTTCTTGTGCAAGATCAACGGGGCTGAGGACGAGGTTGTGTTCAGACTTGGTGAGAAAAAGACGTTTTCTGTCGAGCAGAAAGGCATAGCCACTGCGGTCATAACCGCTCCGAAAGGATGGGAGGCATATCTGACAAGCACTGTTCTGTCCGTTCAGGCTCCCGCCGAGGCTGTCACAAGGGCAAGCAGCCTTGCCGACACCAGGACAGATGTCGCTGTGGTAGCCATCTCGGAGGCTGGGCACATCGCCATAGCGAAGGTGCGCGTGAGGCTCGACGGCTCTGCTTCCGTTTATGATCCCGCAGCAAGCGTGACCCTCTTGGAGACTACGGCGAACTCGCTGAAATTCAATGTCAAGACCGAGAACGCTACTTCTTGGTACTATATGGTCCGCAAGGCCGGCGAGGCTGCTCCTGGCACTGCTGAGATCATCTCGGGCGGCACAAAGGGTACAGATGCCACCGTGCTTGTCGAGGGACTGATGGGACAGACTGAATATGTCATCTACGTGCTTCCTTGCGGAGATGTGAACAACGGTCCAGTGGCGACATTCAAGGCAAGTACCGCCAGCTATTCCAGCATGTATGAGGCATGGGAGGCCGGCGCTGAGATCAAGGTCGGATCGCAGACCTACAGCAAGGCGAAGAACGGCAAGGCCACGCTTGTCAAAAACAATGACCAGAGGATTTGGGGCGGATGGTTCAATGACGGCACCTTCGGTGTGGTGTTCCTCGACAAGGGGGCGAGCGCATTCTTCAAGACAGGAGAAGGCTATAACAAGTCGGTTGTCGTCATCGGCAATATTCCGGGAACACGCCCTGTAGTGAAGATTGAAGGTGCGATTTCAGTCAACGGTTCAGACATGGCTCTCAAGAATGTCAGCATCGAGATGGCTGACGGCATAGGCAGCAACGCGGCCATTGTCAGCAACACGCCGATGGGAAGACTGATTCTTGACGATTGTCATGTGAACATGAGGTATCCTATGCTCAAGAGGTTTGACGATAAGGGAACCGGTGTCGGCAAGATGGACGGAATCGAGATCGTTGACTGTGATGTCTGTGTGGACTGGGCGGATGACAACATCGCCTTCAGCAATCCGGCGCCGTTCTTCCTCAACACCCACGCCGGCGGCGCTGACTGCGGAGACCTGATTGTCAAGAACAACGTGTTCTGGAGCAAGGAAGGCAAGAAGGAGTTCCACATCTGCGCCGGTCCTTGGGTGAAGGACACCAAGTTCAACGATGTTGTTCTTGAGAACAACACCTTCTATAATGTGAACTGCGGTGAATTGGCCAAGGTTGCAAGACAAAAAGCATTGATTGTGACTTCCTCTGTCAACAGTTTCGCTATGAGTGGGAATGTGGCCTATGATTCGGCTCCGGATTCCAAGACAGTTTCCACAAGGCCTCACTTCGCATGGCTGTACTCCAGCCAGATGAAAATCGAAAACCTCAAGGCTGTGACGACCTTCTCCACGAGTAATCTGATTGACATCGCCGAGTATTGCTCACTCAATGGCAACGGTGGCACCGACTGGGGCTATGGTTTGACCAGCCTGATAACATGGGAAGATTCCAACAGGCAGACAATCAAGTCCTGGATCAATCCGTTCAAGGCGGAGAACCCGGAGACCGGCGCCTTCGAGATGAAGCCTGACTACAAGCAATACGGCGCCCAGAGAAATTAAGGTTATATTATGAAACTTGACAAGCTAATATTCATTTTGGTGGCCTTTCTCCTTCCTGTCTCCATCTGGGGGCAGGCGGGGAAGGTGACCGTGAAAGGAATTGTCTCGGATGCTTCCGGGCCTCTTCCTGGAGCGACGGTCTATCAGGACGGTAACACCACGAACGGGGCGCTGACCGGCCCTGACGGAAAATATTCCATCACTGTCGGCACCGACGCGACGCTTGTGGTCTCATGTCTCGGCTACGCTGACATCCGGGAAAAGGTGTCGGGAAGGAGCAAGATCGATTTCATTATGAAAGAATCCTACGAGGCGCTTTCCGCGGCCGAGGTCGTGAGCGTGGGCTATGGCTCTGTCGCGAGGCGAGACCTTACAGGTTCGGTCAGCAAGGTCAACATGGACGACATCGTCAAGTCGACTCCGATGAACTTCGACCAGGCGCTCGCCGGCAGGGTGGCGGGAGTTGTCGTGACCACATCAGATGGCTCCGTGGGATCGGAGGCCAACATCATAATCAGGGGCAACAACTCTCTGACCCAATCATCCGCTCCGCTCTATGTCATAGACGGCTTCCCGACGGAGAGTTCCTTCGCCAGTTCGATCAGCCCTGCCGACATCGAGAGCATAGATGTCCTCAAGGATGCGTCGGCTTCAGCCATCTACGGAGCGCGCGGGGCCAACGGCGTGATCATAATCACCACCAAGAAAGGCTCGCAGGGGAAACCTACGGTGAACTTCTCCTCCTCGTGGACAGGATCCAGGATAGCCAACAAGGTCGATTTGCTTGATGGCTATGAATATGTCCGTCTGGATGATGAATATTACGTCAACAGGAGCTCCTCGCACACATCATACTTTATGAATTATCTGGAGGACGGGACACAGGTCAGCAATTTTTTCTCACTTGAGGACTATGCGTCTGTCCCTTACGTGGATTGGCAGGACCATGTCTACAGGGATTCATTCAGCCAGAACTACAATATTTCGCTCGGAGGCGGCAATGAGAAGACCGGAACGAGCTATAACGCCAGTTTCAGTGCCCTTGACCAGAACGGAATCCTTGTGAAGAGCAACTTCAACCGCTATTCCGGCAGTCTGAAACTGAGTCAGAAGATCGGAGACAATGTCTCTGTTGACATAAGCGCAAGCTTTTCGCATGCGAACACCAACGGCATACAGCCGTCCAGCAGTGATGCCGGGTCCACGGCCAGCACCTACCTCCTCTATTCTGTCTGGGGCTTCCGTCCTCTGAAACCATTGCGTGATGGAGAGATCACGGATTCTTTCATCTACCAGCTTGTGGATGAGGAAGTCTCCAATCCAAATGACTTCCGTTTCAACCCGATGGCCAACGTGAAGAATTCTTACAGAAAAGTAATCAGGGACTACCTGAACAGCAACATCGCCCTTAACTGGGACATCATCAAGGGATTGAGACTCAGGGTGAGCGGAGGCTACAACCAGGCGAGAACAAGAAACGAGTCGTTCAACAATTCGCAGACAATGACCGGACATCCGGCCTCGCCTCTCGGAAAGGGTCCTAACGGACAGATTCTCAACACTGACGTGATGAGCTGGCTGAACGAGAACACCCTTACTTATGACACCGTCTTCGGACAGGACCATAATTTCCAGGCCCTTGCGGGAGTCACATTCCAGGGCGAGACGATGAGGCACACCGGGGTCGCCGCCAATCATGTCCAGTCCGAACTTCTGGGCGTTGAGGGGTTGAACACCGGTGAATATCAGGCGGTCACTCCGTACAAGAGGGACTGGATCCTCCTTTCCGGTCTTGCCAGAATCAACTACAACTATGCCCACAAGTATTATGTGACGGCATCCATCCGTGCTGACGGCTCCTCTAAATTCCCGAAGGACAACCGCTGGGGCTTTTTCCCTTCGGCTTCTTTGGCCTGGGCTTTCTCCAATGAGAGTTGGGCTCAGAACAGCGGATGGTTCAACAACGGAAAGCTTCGCGCTTCATGGGGAATGACTGGAAACAACAGAACACAGACCCCGTATGATTTCTATTCCCGTTTTGTGACTTCGCCTGGATATAACAGCCTGGACTATGTGCGTGACGGCAAGACTGTTTCCGGCTATTACCGCGAGAACATGGCAAACCCTTATCTCGGATGGGAGACAACCGCCCAGACCAACATCGGTCTTGACCTCGCGTTCTTGCAGAGTCGTGTTTCCCTGACGGCGGACATATACCAGAAGAACACGTATGACCTTCTTCTTCAGGCTACGATGCCGGGGTCATCTGGTTATGAGAGTGCGATGATCAATGTGGGCTCCATAAGAAACCGTGGTCTTGAACTGTCTCTCACTGCGATTCCTGTCCAGACAAAGAATTTCACGTGGACGTCCACATTGAATTTCGGTATGAACAAGAACGTCGTCACCGCTCTTGCAGACAACCAGACCTCACTCATATCCACAATTAACTGGCACACACGTTACAGTTCCCAGAATCCTTATGTGACGAAAGTGGGGATGCCTACGGGACTGATGTACGGTTACCGCTATGTCGGAACTTACAAATATGACGAGTTTTCCAACGGGACTCTTCTCAAGGACGGCATCCCATACCTCGGAGTCCGTGAGAACGTGCGTCCTGGCGACCCTAAATACGAGGATGTGAACGGGGACGGTGTCATCAACGATTCGGACAGGACCGTCATCGGAATCGGGCAGCCGCTGCACACTGGCGGATGGAACAACACTTTCAATTTTTATGGTTTTGACCTCAGCGTGTTCATGAACTGGAGCTACGGCAACGACATCCTGAACGCCAACCGTCTGGTTTTTGAATATTATGACGGAACACAGTTGAACCAGTTCGGTTCGATGCGTGATGCCTGGAGCCTGGAGAGAAATCCAGACAGTGACATCCCGAGATCGGGAGCGTCAGGAATGGAGTACTATTCGTCCAGAGTCGTAGAGGACGGCTCCTTCTTGAGGGTCAAGACCGTGACCATCGGCTACACCTTCCCGTCAAAATGGATGCAGAAGATGAAAGTTCGGTCTTTGAGAATATACCTGACTGCAGACAATCTCTTCACGTTCACGAACTATTCGGGTCCTGACCCGGAGGTTTCCACAAGAAGCAGTGTCCTTACTCCAGGGTTCGACTGGTCGGCATATCCGAGGGCCCGTTCTCTGACAGGAGGAGTTTCAGTTTCATTCTAATGATTTGATTTACGTATGAAATCGTATAAAACACTATTGGCCGGCGCGGCTCTGGGACTCACAGTGGCCTTGAATTCCTGCGATATCCTTGACCGCGATCCGAACATCATAACCGAAGATCAGTTCTACACTTCGCCTGAACAGGCCCAGCTTGGCCTGAACGCTGTGTATGGGGTCATGAACAGCTGGCAGCTCTACGGGTGCACGCTCGTGCTTGACCTCGGGTACAACACGGACATCTCGATGTATCTCTCGACCACGAACTCTTCGATGTACGGGGCTACATTTGAGCTTGACGCGAACTCCGCGTCTGTCTCAGATCCATGGACGTGGCTCTATAAAGGAATAGGAAACGCCAACGCGTTCTTGGAAAAGATTTCCGGTACGGATCTGGATCCTGACGGTTCGATGTGCGCTCAGGCAAGATTCCTGCGTGCCTACTACCACTTCATCCTTGCGCAGAACTGGTTGGATGTTCCTTTGAAGACAACGGCGACGGCTTCCTACAAGGATGTCAAGATCGAGGCGACACCTCAGCATGAGGTGATGAAATGGGTCGTTTCCGAGATGGAGGATGTCCTTCCGCTCATAACCGAAAGTTTCGATCACGCACCTTCCGACGTGACGCGCACCACGGTCCACGGAATCCTTGGAAGGATCTACCTGTACATGGCCGGGGAGGCTGTCTCCGGGGTGACGGATGAAGAAAAACATGCCTATTTCGCAAAGGCTGCAGAGCATTGCAAGGCGGTCATTGACAGTGGCCTGCATCGTCTTAATCCGGACTATTCGCAGATATTCATAAATTATGTGGCGGACAAGTATGACAAGGAGTATCACGAATCCATGTGGGAAGTCGATTTCTACGGGGACCGCTCCTCGTCGATGTACTTCGGCAACAGCCGTTGGGGCGAGCTCAACGGACTTAGGTGCGTGTCTGCTGACACGGACTATGCCAGCCACAAGGTGAACTGGGCGAACGGTCTTTTCGCCAACACCTACAAATTGTGGGAATTGTTTATGGAGGATGACCGCACGCCATACGAAAGAGGACTTTCGGTAATCACCGACAAGCGTCAGGAGTGGAGCATACCGAGCTTCAACTATGAGGGCACACGTGACATAGCCACCCTCTATCCTTATGGTGGTGATCCGTCAGACCGAAGAAAGTTGATCGCGGCCGTGGACCGCACACCGTATTACAGCTCAGCCGATCCGGCCGGTCGGAACACCAATGTAGACCCGTCGTTCTATCCCGGAGGCCGTTACATAGGGAAGTTCCGCCGTGAGACCCAGTACGAGGGCCTGAAGAATTTCAAGAGCATCTGGACCGGCATCAATGTCCCGTTGCTGCGTTATTCCGATGTGATCCTTATGTATGTGGAGGCAGTCAATGAACTTGACCATAAGCCTACGGAAGAGTTGTACAACATGATCCTCCCTCTGCGCGAGAGGGCCGGTGTCCAGACTCCGTCGTTCAGCAAGTACAACACTTACGAGAAGTTCCGTCAGTTTGTCAGAAACGAGCGCGCCCGCGAACTTTGCTTCGAGGGCCTTCGCAAACACGATCTCATACGTTGGGGCATCTATTATGAATCTATGATGGAAGTCCGGAATATGGCTATGTCGAACAGCAAGTGGTCCGGTACCGGCTCTGCCAGAAACTTCATCACTCTCACCGGCAGGATGAGTAAGAGGAACAATTACCTTCCGATACCGTCCATAGAGCTGGCTGTCAACACTGGAATGAAGCAGAACCCTCTTTGGTAGCGTAAAACAAGGATATACAATGAAAAAGAATATTTACATTTCGGCGCTAGCCGTTCTGGCGGCACTGTTGGCCTCCTGCCAGCAGCAGAACATCGCGCTTCCTGTTGACTTCGATGTCAGGCTTGACGGAGACAATGTCTACAGGCCGGGGGAGATTGTGCGTTTCCGTCTGTCCGGAGACGCCGACTACATCACGTTCTTCAGCGGAGAGACCGGGCATGAGTACGACAAGAGGGAAAGGACATCCATTCCGTCTGAAGAGATAAAGAAACTGTCGATGGACATAAGGTTTCAGCCTCTTTGGGGTACCGGCGCGATTAAACCCGATTCTGAATATGGATTCAGAGTCTATCTGTCAAAGGACTTCAAAGGCCTCTCAAGCGCGGATGGGTTCGAGCAGAGAAAGGAGATCCAGAAGATGGTGGACGAAGGACAGTTCCCTTTGAGTGAGGAAGACCAGACCAAACCTTGGAAACAGGTGTGGAACGATCTCAATTGCGAGTCCATATTGAATGAATGGAAATATGGCTACAGCACCGACCTTGATGAGTATGCGGATAACTTCTGCATAGCATTCCACTGGAAGCCTTGGACCATGAACTGGACGAGGAGCCAGAGGACATATCATGTCCAGGGAAACATAGATATGGAATACGGCGACTCTGAGGTCAGAAGGACGACCTTCGCCGAAATCCCGTTCACGGTCGTGACGATGAACGAGCAGGATCCTCCGCATCTCGGAACAAGCCCGAAGATGAGGGGCGACACTACTTACATCGGAACAGTGCATTTCGGCAACCCTGAATGGGAGATCAATTTCGAGGGTGCTGCGTCCAACTATCCTGGCCTCAACTGGGAACTGGATGTGTGGTGCATCTCTGACCCTATGCCGCTTAACTCGGTGTCCAAGGACAGCGGTGTGCAGATAAAGAGCCTCTTGAGCCCGATTCTCACCTACGAACATGTCTACGACAAGCCTGGTACCTACAAGGCTGTGTTCTATGGTGTGAACGATAACTATCAGGGAAAGAAGACGGCCGTCAAGGAAGTCACGGTGATCGTGGTTGATGACAAGCCGTTCCCCGATGAGGGAAAATAACCCCAAGTAATCAATGAATATGAAAGGGTGGGTGGCTATGCTCATGGCGACACTGGCGGCGCTTGCGCTGTCAGTGCCGTCGTTTTCGGCATGTAATGGGACCTTCGGGGCCTCTGCCGAGACTGATGTCCGGAAGAGATGTTTCGACTGGGGAGGATTCCTTGGACAGTATGATATGCTGTGGGACAACAACATCACGGCTGATCCCGTGTTCCCGGAGGGAGTGCTGGGCAAACGGCACTGGGGGCGCGCAGACGGTTACTATTCCGGGGCTCTGATGGGCAACGGCCTTCTGGGCACCAATCTTTACAAATTGTCCGATGGAGTCTATCGTCTCAATGTGGGGCGCAGTGATGTCACCGAGGCCCGCACTCCGTTCAGCACCTACAATTCTGGCCGCCTTCCGATTGGCTTTTTCACATTTTCAACCGCAGGGCAGGTACGTGACGAGAAGATGCGCCTTTCGGTTTACGACGCTGTCACCACAGGCACTCTCAAGACAAGCGTCGGGGAACTTGATTTCAGAACCTACGTCCACTCGGAAAAGAACTGCATTGTCTTTGAGACTCACTCCGAAGGAGGCGAGGCGGACTGGAAACTGGATTTCGTGCCCCAGAAGGCTCTGAGTCCGAGATATGTGTTCAATTCGTCCAACGTACCAGAAGGCTATGTCAATGCCGATGGGAAATCGAATCCGGATCCGTACTTCAGGAAGGAAGGAGACATCAACCTGTGCGTCCAGCCTCTTGCTAAGGACACGACGTTCACAGACATCGAACGCTGGTACGTTGTCGCATGGAAGACGGTCGCTGACAGGCCGGACAGCAGGACAATAGCCACGGTGACGCAGTCCGAGAGCCTTGGCAAAGCTGTCCGTGAGGCAAAATCCATCATCAGTGGAGCATTTTCGATTCCAAAGGAAAATCTTGACGCCAGCCATCTTGAGTGGTGGCACAATTTCTATGAAAAAGCCGCGTTCCTGACTTTCCCGGACAAGGACATCGAGCGTTTCTGGTGGTTCCAGTACTACAAATTCGCCTCCACGGCCCGTCCAGGCAAACCTATAGTCGATCTGCAGGGCGTGTGGCCTACCAGCGACACACCTTGGCCGGCTATCTGGATGAACCTCAACATCCAGCTCACCTACGGCTGGCTCACGAAGGCTGATCTTGGATTCCTTGAACAGCCTCTTTGGGACGCACTTTGGCGGAACCGCGACAACCTTGTCAGAAATGTTACCGACATCCACGGCCAGGAGAAATGGACTGAATGCCGCGTGATTCCGAGAGCCTCCGGCTATGACATGCATGCCCCTCTCAACCCTGCCCTTGCGGCCAGAAACCAGTACGAGGTCGGGAACCTTACCTGGACATTGTTCTACTACTGGCAGATGTGCGTGGCTTATGGCGATGACATCCAGATGAAAGAACGGCTTTTCCCGTTGCTCAAGTCAGCTGTCAACATATTCTTCCGCATCCGCACCGTCAATCCCGATGGGACATATTCTTTGCCTTCGACTGCTTCTCCGGAATACGGTGAGGGCCAGACGGGAGAGATCGGCACAAACTCCAACTATGACCTCGCCAACCTGCGTTGGGGCCTGAACACACTCATCAGCATAGATGAAAAATACGGCCTGAATGACCCTAGACTGCCAGAGTGGAAGGATTTTCTCGCGAAGATGCCACCTTTCCGCTACGATGAGAAGACCGGTTTCAAGGTCAGTGACAAATACGAATTCCTTGACACCACGCACCGTCATTGGTCCCATTTGTTCATGATTTATCCATATCATCTTCTTGACTGGGATAACCCGCGGGATGCGGTGCGGATGTCTCGTTCGGTTGACCGCTGGCAGGGAAACACCGGCTATTCCCTTACCGCCAAGGCCTCGATGCTCGCCTCGCGCGGAGACGGGAACGGCGCCCTTGCCTGTCTGAAAAGATTTCTGGCCGGCTGGGTGCGCCCGAACACTCTCTACAACGAGTCGGGCCCGGTCATAGAGACACCTTTCTCGGCGATGTCTTCCCTTGAAGACCTGTATATGCAGGACTGGGGCGACTGCATCCGCATATTCAACGGCTGTCCGACTTCTTGGACCGATGTTTCATTCATGAATATGAGGGCTCGGGGCGCTTTCATGGTCTCCGCCGCGCGCAAGGCCGGGAACACGGTCGAGGTGACGGTCCACAGCGAGAAGGGAGGGCTCTGCCGCATCCAGACAGGCATACCGGAGATGATGCTGATCGTGACCGGAGAAAGCGGCTTGACCCCACAGTGGAAGGCGCTCGGCGGCGGAATCGTGGAACTCTACATGAAAAAAGGCGAGACCGTGACGATGAGCCGCAGACTGACATCCTACAATGTGAATTATGATGAGTCCAAGGTCCCTGAATATGTCCTTCCGGATCCTCTCGTGACAAAGAGCGGACATCAGGTGAAGTCAGCCCGGGAATGGGAGCGGAAACGCCGCCCGGAGATCATGGATATCCTCCGTAAGGAGATGTACGGCTACGAGCCGGGAAGGTCTGCCGGACTTCATTTCAAGGTGCTTGAGGAGAGCAGGGAGGCCTTCGGAGGGAAGGCCACGAGAAGACAGGTCGCCGTGTATTTCACGGAAGATGAGTCTCGTTTCATGACCGTGCTCATTTATATTCCTAATGATGTGGAAGGATCTGTGCCAGCCTTTATGGGGATGAATTTCAGGGGAAACTATGCGACCACGGCAGATCCGGATGTCCTGATGCCGACAGAGAGCCAGGTCGCCGGCTACGGGGCTTGGTACCAGCCTGTCGGAAGGGGAGATTGGAGCCGGAGATGGCCGTATGAATATGCCCTGTCAAAGGGCTATGCCGTTGTGACGATGTTCTATGGCGATGCGGATCCGGACTGGAACGATGGTTTCCGCAATGGTGTGCATGGACTTATCGATAAGGATAAACCTCGCGGGGGCGATTCCTGGAGCACGATCTCTGCCTGGGCCTGGGGACTTTCGCGGGCGCTTGACTATCTTGAGACCGACGCTGACATTGATGCTTCCAGAGTGGCCGTTCTGGGGCATTCCCGTCTCGGCAAGACCGCGCTCTGGGCCGGGGCTACAGATCCGCGTTTCGCTTTGGTGATCTCCAACTGCTCCGGCTGCTGCGGAAGCGCCATTTCCCGTCGCAGGTTCGGTGAGACCATCTACATCGTGAATGACGCGTTCCCGCACTGGTTCTGCGGCAATTTCAAGAAATATACTGACAATGAGGATGCCCTGCCTTTCGACCAGCATGAACTGGTGGCGATGATAGCCCCACGTCCGGTCTATGTCTCCAGCGCAAGCAATGACAACTGGGCTGATCAGAAAGGGGAATATCTCAGTCTCGTCGGGGCGGCTCCGGTCTATGGGCTTTACGGCCTTGAGGGTTTCACTTCCACCGAAAAGCCGTCTGTCGAGCAACCTCGGCAGGTCGGACGTATGGGGAACCACATCCGTAGCGGAGACCATGACATCCTTTTGTACGACTGGATGCGGTTCATTGATTTCGCCGACCGCTTTTTGAAGTGATCATAAATTTGACAATCGTTTGCATGATGAGAAAATCCCTTAATACCATCGCCGCGGCGTTGTGCTGCGCTGCCTTTCTTCTGACCGTCGATTCTTTCGCCGGAGACACGGCGTTCACGTTCCGGACCAAGAACAAGAAAATGTACAGGAAGGGTTGGATCGACCTGAACAAGAACGGCGTGAAGGATGTTTACGAGGATCCGTCGGCGGACATTGACGCGAGGATCGAGGATCTGCTGTCCCGGATGACGCTGGAGGAGAAGACCTGCCAGATGGTCACCCTCTACGGCTATGGCCGTGTTCTTGCCGACCCTCTCCCCACTCCTGAATGGAGGGAGAAGTTGTGGAAGGACGGAATGGGTGCGATTGACGAGCATCTGAACGGATTCCGCCAGTGGGGAATGCCGATAGAGATGTACAGTACCTACCTCTGGCCGGCGTCGGTTCATGCGGCGGCATTGAACGAGGTGCAGCGCTTCTTCATCGAGGACACACGGCTTGGCATTCCTGTCGATTTCACGAATGAGGGAATACGTGGAGTGGAGGCCTACCGCGCCACGAATTTTCCGACCCAGCTCGGTCTCGGGCACACATGGGACAGGGATTTGATCCGTGAGGTGGGTCGCATCACCGGACGAGAGGGTCGTCTTCTCGGCTACACCAATGTCTATGCCCCGATCCTTGATGTCGGGCGGGACCAGAGATGGGGACGCTACGAGGAGGTCTACGGCGAGTCCCCTTACCTTGTGGGTGAGCTCGGCGTGCAGATGGCCCTCGGAATGCAGACAGACTTCCAGGTGGCGGCCACCGCGAAGCACTACATCGCCTACTCCAACAACAAAGGCGCGCGTGAGGGGATGTCCCGGGTGGATCCGCAGATGGCTCCCCACGAAGTCGAGAATATTCATGTATGGCCTTGGCGTGAAGTCATCTCGCGGGGCGGTCTGCTTGGTGCGATGGTGTCTTACAATGATTATGACGGAGAGCCTGTGGAAGGAAGCCGCTACTGGCTTACCGAAAGGCTCCGCGATGAGTTCGGGTTCAGGGGCTATGTCGTCAGCGACAGCGACGCTGTGGAGTATCTTTACACGAAGCACAATGTGGCCGCCGACATGAAGGACGCTGTACGCCAGAGCGTGATGGCGGGGCTGAACGTGCGCTGCACTTTCCGTTCTCCGGACAGTTATGTCCTGCCGTTGAGGGAACTTGTGGAGGAGGGGACTGTGCCGATGTCCGTGATAGACGAGAGGGTCCGTGACATTCTGCGTGTGAAGTTTCTCGTGGGGTTGTTTGACGAACCTTACCAGACTGATTATGAAGCCGCTGACAAGGTGGTTGACGGCAAGGCCAACAACGAGATTGCCCTTCGCGCGTCGCTCGAGTCGCTTGTGCTGCTGAAGAACGCCGCGACAGATTCCCCGTTCGGCACAGGCGGCAAAACTCTTCCGCTGAACGTCTCGTCTCTGAGGCGTGTCGCGGTCATAGGCCCTAACGCCGACGAGACGGACTACGCCAGCCTTCACTACGGTCCTCTCGGGACTGAGACGGTCTCCGTCCTCAAAGGGCTGCGCACTGCCCTTGACGGCAAGGCCGAGGTGGTCTATGCCAAGGGATGCGAGCTTGTCGATAAGGACTGGCCTGTTTCTGAGATTCTTCCGACCGATCCGGATGCCGATGAGCTTGCGGGAATCGCCGAGGCGGTGAAGACCGCCGAGTCTTCAGATGTCGTCGTGCTTGTTCTTGGCGGCGGCCCGAGGACCTGCGGTGAGAACAAGAGCCGTTCCTCGCTCGATCTTCCGGGCCGTCAGAATCTGCTTCTGAAAGAGGTGACGAAAACGGGCAAGCCTGTGATCGTGGTTCTGATAAACGGCCGCCCGCTGTCTATAAACTATGCTGACAAGGCGGCTCATGCCATTCTGGAGGCTTGGTACCCGGGGGCGCATGGCGGTACCGCTGTGGCTATGGCCTTGCTCGGGGAATATAATCCCGGAGGCAAACTGACAGTGACTTTCCCGCGTTCTGTGGGACAGATTCCGTTCAATTTCCCGTGCAAGAGGGCCTCGCAGGTCGATGGACGCAAGGAACTCGGGCCTGACGGGTGGGCGAGTCGTGTGAACGGCGCTCTCTATGATTTCGGCTTCGGGTTGTCCT
This sequence comes from Bacteroidales bacterium UBA1628, assembly GCA_002321335.1. Lineage (GTDB taxonomy): Bacteria > Bacteroidota > Bacteroidia > Bacteroidales > UBA932 > Cryptobacteroides. Next base: position 20,390 of record DCMG01000069.1, read on the forward strand.
ACACTTCGTTTGAATACTCCGATCTCCGCCTTTCATCGCCTTCCATCGCACCGACTGATTCCGTGCGGGTCTCCTTCAATGTCACGAACACGGGTGAGGTCCGTGGCGACGAGGTCGTGCAGCTCTACATCGAGGATTGCCTTAGTTCGGTCACAGCCTATGAGAAGACGTTGCGTGGATTCGAGAGACTGAGCCTTGTGCCTGGCGAGACAAAGACCGTGACATTCTGTCTCGGCCCGAAGGAACTTTCCCTGCTTGACAGAAACATGAACAGGGTCGTTGAACCGGGAGATTTCATCATAATGGCTGGTGCCTCCTCGACCGACATACGCCTTAGATCGAAGCTCACCGTGCGGGATCCCTCGGTGAAGTCTGACGGCTCTTGTGCCGGAGATGCCTCAGGAGTGCGGACTCTTTATCCTGCCCGTCTCGGCAAGGGCGACTTCCTCACGGTTCCGGCCAAGGGCGTCGTGAATGGAGTCAGGATAGCGTTCGGAGCCGGCACAGACGCGGACATCACCGTTCAGATCACGAACGGCGGCGGACAGTTCCTGACCGTAACCAGCACTTCCGGTTGCGCTGGCGGGACTTCCGACATTACCTTCAAGGCGAGCGATGCATCCGAACTCAGGATAGTTGTGGACAGGGGAACCGCATTGGTTGAGGGCATGGACATATTGTGGGAAAATTGACAGACTTAGCATGACAGTAATGAGATTCAAGAGCAATTTGGCAGCTGCCGCGTTTTTTTTCTTTGCGGCGGCGACGGCTTTGGCCGGTGACAAGACGTATGGTGTGGCATCGCCTGACGGCCATCTTTCAGTGACGGTGAGCGTCGGAGAGCGGATAACATATTCACTGTCTCGTGACGGACAGACCCTTATCGCACCGTCGACGATTTCGATGAGTCTCTCCGAAGGCATAGTGTTCGGACAAGGTGACAAAATCCGTAGGGTTGTCCGCACAAGTGTTGACGAGACTCTGCCCGCGGTTGCGTACAAGAAAGCCGAGGTTCGGGATAATTACAATCAAATATCATTGATATTTAAAGAGTTCGCGCTTGCATTCCGCGCCAGTGATGATGGCGTGGCCTATCGGTTCGAAGGCCGCCTTGGCAAGGAAAAGGAATATGAGGTCCTTTCAGAACAGGCGGAATTCGATTTCGGAGAGGATCGCGAGGCGTTTGTCCCTTACGTAGTCGGGCTTGGAGGAAAATCCTTTGACGGACAGTTCTACAACTCGTTTGAGAACACCTACACTGTGCAGAGGCTTTCGGAGTGGAAAAAAGACAGACTCGCATTCCTGCCTCTTGCCGTCTCGGCTGAAAATGGGATCAGGATTCTCGTGGCTGAGTCAGGCCTTACTGACTATCCGGGAATGTATCTGCTTGGTGAAGAGGGCAGTGCGAGGCTAAAAGGCGTGTTCGCCCCCTATCCCAAGACTGTCGAGCAGGGAGGCAAGCATCTGCTCCATGGGATAGTTACGGAACGGGAGGATTTTATCGCCAAGGTCTCGGGGAACGAGATATTCCCGTGGAGGACTGTCGTGGTCAGCACCAGCGACGCGCAGCTTGCGGTTAACGACATGGTCTGGAAACTCGCGCAGCCGCAGAATGAGGGAACGGATTATAGTTGGGTGAAGCCTGGCAAGGTCGCTTGGGACTGGTGGAACAACTGGAATCTCTATGGCGTGGACTTCAAGTCAGGCATCAACAACGAGACCTATAAGTATTATATTGATTTCGCGGCCGCCAATGGCATTGAATATGTGATCCTCGATCACGGTTGGGCTGTCAGGTTTAAGGCGGATCTCCTTCAGGTTGTCCCGGAAATCAATATTCAGGAATTGGTGGATTACGGCAAGGAACGAGGGGTCGGCATTATTCTGTGGGCCGGATATTGGGCGTTTGAGCATGACATGGAGAATGTTTGCCGACACTATTCAGAGATGGGTGTGAAGGGATTCAAGATCGACTATATGGACAGGGATGACCAAGTCATGGTGAACTTTCATGTGCGCGCTGCCGAGATGGCCGCCAAGTACGGCCTTATGGTGGATTTCCACGGAACTTACAAGCCGGCGGGCCTGAACCGCAGGTGGCCTAACGTTGTGAATTATGAAGGCGTCCATGGCCTTGAGCAGATGAAATGGAGTGGCCCTGAGGTCGATCAGGTCACCTATGATGTGACTGCTCCGTTCATTCGCATGGCCGCTGGCCCGATGGACTACACCCAGGGAGCGATGAGGAACGCGACGCGCGCGAATTTCCGCGCTGTCAACGATGAGGCGATGAGCCAGGGCACCCGCTGCCGCCAGTTGGCTGAATATGTAGTCTTCGATTCTCCTCTGAATATGCTCTGTGACTCTCCTTCGAATTACATGAGGGAGGAGGAGTGCGTGAGGTTCATCGCGTCTGTCCCTACGGTGTGGGACGACAGCCGCGCCGTGAACGGAGAGATCGGCAAGTACATCACTCTTGCCAGGCGCAGCGGGGAAGACTGGTATGTCGGCGCTCTCACTGACTGGAGCGAGCGTGACATCACCATCGATCTCAGCTTCCTGGGAGACGGTGACTGGAATATGGATGTTTTCTGTGACGGTCACAACGCTGACAAAGCCGCCCGTGACTATGCCCACGCGGCCATGTCCGTCCCCGCCGACCGCCGTCTGACAGTTCATCTCGCCCCTGGCGGCGGTTGGGTCGCGAAGATCACGAGGAATCACTGAAGTGCCAGCCATTTCAGGTAAGGCCACTTCCGTGCGTGGAAGCGGCTTGTTTGCGCGCGAGGAGTTTGACATTGAGTGCTTCGTGAGTCGGAAGTTCGCTTCTGCGCTCGGGCGGAACGAGAGGAGGCTCACGTCGTGTCATATGTACCATGCTGGATGATCCCGATCCGTTTTCGGAGGAGTTGAGCGGATATTCGCTATTTGAAAGAAAAATTACTATATTTGCAGAAATAGGCAGGGGTTCCGCCGGAAAAGGGCGGGACTTCGTTTTAATGTTATGGTCCCGAAAGGGAGGGCGGAGGGCAATGACCGCTCATTGTTAAGTAAGTTGTTTGTCTGCAAGTGATTGCCCGCTTGTGACTGTGTGAAAAAGGAACATAATTGGTTTCATTATGGCTGAAATTCATTATATGACCCAGGAAGGGTTGGACAAGTTGAAGAAGGACCTCGCCGACGCATTGGCGCAGCGTCCTGTGATCTCCGCGGCCATCGCGGAGGCAAGGGAAAAGGGAGACCTCTCCGAGAATGCTGAATATGACGCGGC
>DCMG01000161.1:0-993 GCA_002321335.1 Bacteroidales bacterium UBA1628
TGATGAGCCTTTCCTTGACGGCCATCTGCTCAGGATCTTCCATAAGATATTCAATGACTTTCTCGTGCGGGTTGAACGGCTTGAGGTCGTCAAGGCTCATCGACTTGACAGCGATCTTCATGATCTCGTCCTCCGAGATTCCCAGAGAGCGTTCCTGCTTCTCAAGGTAGAACTTTCCGGCCTCCATCAGAACTCGTTTCGGAACCAGTCCGACGATCTCTGCTCCTGTGACTTTCAGTCCTCTGGCCGCGGCAGCTCTGGAGACTTCCTCGTAGGCGATGTGCAGAGGCGTGGCCTGGATGTTCGTGATGTTCATCGAAACCTGCGCGATGCCATATTCATCAATGTACCAGCCGATTGCCTTGCATCCCTTGAGGGTGCCCGGCTGCCAGCGTTCCTTGCCGTTCTCGTCCTTGAGCACCTTTCCTGTCAGGCTTCCGCCCTCGCGCATCTTGCGTCCCTTCTCGCGCACGTCGAACGCGATCGCCATCGCGCGGCGGGTAGAGGTAGTGTTGAGATTATAGTTCACTGCCACGAGGAAGTCCCTGGCTCCCACGTTGATGGCTCCGCTCTTCGCCACGGTTTCGTTATATTCCTTAGGCCCGAAGTCCGGTGCCTTGGCAGGATCCGCGATCTTCTCCGGCAGGGCTTCATATTCCCCGGCCCTGCACACCGCAAGGTTCTTCCTCTCAGGCTTGAACGCTGCCGCCTCGTAGCAGTAGCAAGGGATTCCGAGCTCGTCATAGATTCTCTTCGCAAGCCCGCGCGCCAGTTCTGCGCACTCTTCCAGCGTGATTCCGGCCACCGGCACGAGCGGCAGCACATCGCACGCTCCCGACCGAGGATGCGCCCCGTGGTGATGTCTCATGTCGATCACCTCTCCGGAGCACTTGACCCCTTGGAAAGCCGCCTCTAGCACCGCCTCAGGGCTTCCCACGAAGGTCACGACGGTTCTGTTGGTCGCCTCTCCCGGATCCACGTCAAGCACCTTGA
>DCMG01000161.1:1106-3772 GCA_002321335.1 Bacteroidales bacterium UBA1628
CTGTCCCGCCCCTCGCTGAAGTTGGGCACGCATTCTATAATCTTTGCCATAATGGTTATGTGTTTTTAATATGTGGCTATAAATTTATGAATATTTTCCCAATATTCATTGCAAACCCAAAGGGAATCTTTTGATTCCCTTTAAAATGTCAACCCCTTGCGTGTTTTCACCGGTCGCTGAACTTGTCGAAGCGACCGAGGATGCCCCCAAACCCGCATTGTCACTTCGACAGGCTCAGTGACCGAAGTGCAGCTTTGATCGGCTTCATACAAGTTGCCTTTAGTTGGTGGTTCCTGCCTGTTTATCCCTTAAAAATATTTTTGTCATATCCTTTGTGTATGCTTGAATATGTCGTTAATGCTGGTAAATATCTCCGAATCGGTACTCTATGAACAGTATCTGAAAGACATCATCGGAGCGGTAGCCGAGAAATGAGTGATTGTCTTCAGTGGCACGCAGGATAAGTAATTTGTCCACGCCTGAAGGACATAACTGTTGTGTGGAGGAATTTAGGTTCTCTTTCATAATGGTCTATGTTCCAAAAGAATGCCTTGATGATGTGTAAACCTGATTCCAAGTCAGCGTACAAAGATTCTTCAGACGCTCGATGAATCTTATGAAGAATTTCCCATCGTTTGTGGCATTGATGTAACTGCATTGTCTCAGTTCGGAGAATCCGAATACAACTTTCACCGGCTCCTGAATTTTAATTTCAGGAGCCGCGATCTTTAATCGCTTGCTCATAAGCCTATTCGAATTGGTTTTTGAAATATTCCTTCATCAGGCTTTGATCGATTACTGTACCACGGTCGTGCGGACAAGAATCCAGCCAAGGTTTTTCCTTGTGGGTGCGATTCATTAACCCAATCGCTGAAAAATCCCTGAACGAATCATACACCTGTGCGAAGAGTTCCTCTTCAGGATCTGTCAGCGAGATGATTTCACCATCAAACTGCAACCCTTCTGCTCCATATTTCCGAAAATGATCGTAGATGCAGGAAACGACCGGCCCATACATCCACGCCTCGATTTCCTCTTTGAAAAGCGGTGTCCCGAAACTGCCAAGGTGAAATCCCTGCTGATAGTACAGCAGTTTTTGAAGTTTAAGGTTGGTAAGCAATTCCCCACCATTCGCTTCATCTCTTTGCGCCATCGCTATCAGCTTATGCGCAATGTCAATTGCTTTGTAAACCATATTCATAAATTTAGTTAAGTTTTTTGCAAAGATAATGATTATCAGTGAAATTCCAAACCTACTCCGCCTTCCGCCAGCGGATGTAGGATTCGTTGCGGTAGGAGCGGCGATGAACGTTAAGGCCGAACTCGATTACTTTCCCTTCTTCCGGAATATACCAACCGTACGATGACGCGCTACCGACAAGGTAAATGGCGTTGTCAACTCCGAAGGCGGCGAGCGTGGCGGCGAAGTCCTGCATGGTCATATCTTCTTGAGAGACAGCAATGAATATTTCGCCACCCTTCGAGCAGAGAGCTTTTCGGACCGTGGCGCTCTTTAGATTGTTATCGACCGGAGTGCCGTTGTCCACGAGAGGATACTGCCTGAAGAAATAGCCTTCTGTCTCGATGGCCTTGTCGAAAAGGTCCGTGTCTTCAGCGACTCCGATTGTGATCCGCCCGTCTATGATGGCGCAGAAGCCTTTCTTGGATATTCCCTGCGCCAGAACATCTCCTTTGAGCACAAACGAGCCGAGAATCTCACGGTTGTCCGCCCGGATGTCCGCCGCCTGTGCCGCAAGGACATATTCACTCTTGTCTTCCTCCGGAGCTCCGACGGAGAGTTCAGGGACAGCGCAGTGCGGGATGTACAGCGTCAGCGGAACATCGGCCGCGAGCGTGTCGATCTTCTCTGAATATGCCACCCCGCAGGAATCCGGGTCTTCCGCCGCGACGGTCGTCAGGGAATCGGCCTTAGTCTCGATGCTTTCCTCGAACAGACCTGTCTCCCCATTGTCCTCCGCCTTGTTGTCTTTCCTGCAAAGAACCGCCAGAGCCACTGCTGACAAAGCAAGCAGTGCGATGGCAATAAATATCCACCTTGGTCGCTTGGGCGGTTTGTTCCCGTTGATGTCCCGACCTTTGTCACCTCCTATGAAGATGACCTCGTCGTCCCGTACATTATCGTAGTCCTGTCTGTTCATTTGAGTCTTCGTTTAGTCGTTGCCATCATTACCTAGAGTGGACTTCAAGGATTTCAGAACTTCCCTTGACAGTCCGTCGGAAAGCACCACGTTGAATCTGTCGCAGTCTGATAAGACCAAAATCTGTTGCGAGATGTTGATCTCAGAGACAAAATCCAGATTGATGATGTGGCTTTTCCCGGCCCTCACGATATTCTTGTCCGCGACATCACCTATCACATCGGACAAGCTGTTGTGAATCCACCCCAGCTTGTACGTCACCAATGTGCCCTTGCTGCCTTTAACCACATCAAGAACAGTGAATATCCTGCTGTAGTTCCCCTCCGCCCTGACATACACAAGGCTCTCCAGAGGAATCCGCAGTAGGTTGGCCGTAGTCTCTATGACAAGATATTTCCCCATCAATTCCAGATGTTTCGCCCACGAATGTACAGATAATTTCCAAATAATGCCCCCAATCTCCCCGACAAATGTACGAAATCAAAGAATATCGTACGAAACGCTTCC
>DCMG01000126.1:0-5397 GCA_002321335.1 Bacteroidales bacterium UBA1628
CAATATTGATGCCACGCACTCCTGTGGAGTTTCGCCCCATCGGACGGGCGTCGGTCTCGTCGAAACGGCAGCAGCGTCCCTCGCGGGCGGCGATCAGAATCTCCTCGTTGCCGTTGGTCAGCAAAGCCTCGACCAGTTCATCGCCCTCACGGAGATTGACCGCATTCACACCGGCTGTCCTCGGATGTGAATATGCCTCCAGAGACGTCTTCTTGATGACTCCCCTCTTGGTGATGAGCACGATGTTGTTGCCGTTCACATATTCAGGGTCCTTGAGGGTCTTGACATTGATATAGGCAAGGATCTTGTCGTTCGGGATGTTGAGCACATTCTGGATAGCGCGTCCCTTGGATGCCCTTGAGCCTTCCGGTATCTCATAGACCTTGAGCCAGAAGCAGCGTCCGGTCTGGGTGAAGAGCAACATGGTGGAATGCATGTTCGCGATGTAGATGTGGTCGATGAAGTCCTCATCCCTCGTCGCGCTTCCCTTCATTCCAACTCCGCCGCGCGCCTGGGTGCGGTACTCTGTCAGAGGAGTTCTCTTGATGTAGCCCAGATGAGAAATCGTGATGACCATGTCCTCATCGGCGTAGAAGTCCTCCGGGTTGAACTCACCTGCGGAAGGACGGATTTCTGTCCTTCTAGGATCAGCATACTTGTTCTTGAGTTCGATAGTCTCTGCCTTGATGACCTTCATCTGCTCCTCGACGCTGCCGAGAATCTCGTTGCAGCGGGCAATGAACTTCTCAAGCTCATCATATTCAGCCTGAAGTTTCTCCCTCTCCAGTCCGGTCAGCTGACGGAGCCTCATCTCGACAATTGCCGTCGCCTGGGCATCGGTAAATTCAAAGCGGGAGATCAACTCGGACTTGGCCTCGTCAACGTTGGCTGAATGCCTGATGATATGGATGATCTCGTCGATGACATCGATGGCTTTCAGCAATCCTTCAAGGATGTGTGCCCTCTTCTGGGCCTTCTCCAACTCAAACTTGGTCCTGCGGATGATGACATCGTGGCGGAATTCCACGAAGTTACCGATCATGTCCTTGAGGGAAAGAGTCCTTGGACGGCCTTTGACAAGGGCGACGTTGTTGAACGCGAAACTGGACTGAAGCTGGGTATACTTGAACAAGGTGTTGAGCACGACGTTGGAGTTGCAGCCCTGCTTTACCCTGATCACGACACGGACACCCTCTCGGGAGGTCTCGTCGTTGATGTAGGTGATGCCCTCAATCTTCTTGTCCTCGACCAGCTGACCGATCTTCTCGATCATCTCTTTCTTGTTGACCATGTAAGGGATCTCGGTCACGACGATTGTCTCACGTCCGTTGTCGGCGACCTCGATCTCTGTCTTGGCGCGGACAACGACCTTGCCACGGCCGGTCTCATAAGCATCCTTGATGCCGCCCACGCCCATGATGATGCCACCCGTCGGGAAGTCCGGTCCCTTGATGTGCTGCATCAGGCCGTCCGTGTCGATGTCCGGATTGTCAATGTAGGCGCAGATAGCGTCACAGCATTCTCCCAGATTGTGCGGAGCCATGTTCGTGGCCATTCCGACGGCGATACCGGACGATCCGTTGAGCAGCAGCAGCGGAGCCTTTGTAGGCAGCACCGTAGGCTCTTCCTCCGTGTCATCAAAGTTAAGCATCATATCCACAGTGTTCTTGTCGATGTCGGCAAGAACATCATCTGTCATCTTCTGAAGCTTCGCCTCGGTGTACCTCATGGCGGCGACTGGGTCACCATCCATGGAGCCGAAATTACCCTGTCCGAAAATCATAGGGTAACGCTGGTTCCAAGGCTGCGCAAGTCTGGCAAGAGCCTCGTAAACACTTGAGTCACCATGCGGATGGTACTTACCAAGCACCTCACCGACAATCTTGGCGCACTTACGTGTCGGTCCTGAATATGACAGGCCTAGACCGTCCATTCCGAACAACACCCTCCTCTGCACAGGCTTCAGGCCATCCCTGACATCAGGCAGCGCACGGGAGACAATGACGGACATCGAATAGTCGATGTACGCGGTACGCATCTCGTGGTCGATCTCAACCGGTTCGATGATGCCGGTCTGGCCTTCCTCTTTCTTTTCCTCAATATCCATATTCTGAAGTTGAATACATTATAGTTAAACATGCAAAATTAGTAAAAAAAACCGAGAGAGACAACAGTGGTTAAAGCCACAGTCCGAGACAAAGAATATTTCAGTACTTGTACCGTACTTTGGCACAAGCGCACTCTATCTTTGCATCAGAAACAAAAAAACAAAGTCATGAGAAACACTGAATATAATCTCGAAAAACTCGCTTCTATGATCTCATCAGAATCATCGTTCACCGCCCTCATGGAGATAATGGGAGACATGGGACTGGAGTTCGAAGGAGCCGTCAAGGGCGCATAATCACTTGACTGCCAACGCAGTTTCCTCTTCCTTCAGGGACACGAGGGTGTTTCCCCTGTCTGCGGTCAGAACGACACGGAGAGTTCTTGGTCCGGACGAGCCTTTCTTTCTCCGGCCTTGAAGAATCCTGTCGGAGATGATGAACTCCGACACCGGATCCTCGACATATTTCATCACAGCCCTTTTCAGAGGTCTCGCACCGAAAGCCGGATCGAAACCCGCGTCAGCGATGAATCGCCTGGCTGAAGGGGTGACAGCCAATTTGTAGCCGGCCTCCTCTGCTCTTGCCCGAAGATCCTTCAATTCGATGTCAATGATCTTTTCAATGTCCTCCCTGGTCAAAGCGTTGAAGAATATTCTTTCGTCCACCCTGTTGATGAATTCCGGAGGGAAGGATTTTCTTATGGCTTTCTCCAAAACACTCTGACGGTTCTTCGGGACATTCCTTCCGGATGTGGAGAATCCAACCCCGTTGCCATATTCATCAAGCTCACGGCTGCCGATGTTGGAGGTCATTATGACAATGGTGTTCCGGAAGCTCACGACGCGGCCGTTGCTGTCGGTCAGGCGGCCTTCATCCAGCACTTGCAATAGGATGTTGAATATGTCAGGATGAGCCTTTTCGATCTCATCCAGCAGCACGACACAGTACGGCTTCCTGCGCACCCGCTCGCTGAGCTGCCCGCCCTCCTCGTAGCCGACATAGCCGGGAGGTGCTCCGACAAGACGGGACACTGTGAATTTTTCCATATATTCACTCATGTCAATGCGGACCATATTTTCCTCTGAATCAAAAAGATATTCAGCCAGACATTTCGCAAGCTGGGTCTTGCCCACTCCCGTAGGGCCGAAGAAGAGGAAAGTGCCGATCGGGCGGTTCGGATCCTTGAGCCCGGCGCGGTTTCTTTGGATGGCACGCACGACTTTCTCGATGGCCTCGTCCTGCCCTATTATGCGGCTTTGAAGCCGGCCCTTCATCCTCATTATCCGGTTGCCCTCGGATTCGGCCACCTTATTGACCGGGATTCCGGTCATCTTGGAGACCACCGTGGCGATGTCCTCGGCATCAACCACGTTACCGCCTTTCCGCCCCTTGGCAAGGTTAAGACGGATCATCGATCCGGCCTCGTCCAATGCGTCTATAGCCTTGTCCGGCAAAGACTTGTCGGTAATGTAGCGATCCGTAAGACGGACACAGGCCTCAATGGCATCATCGCTGTAGGCCACCTTGTGGAAATCCTCGTAATTCGGCCTGAGGTTCTCCAGAATCGTGATGGACTGCTGAATGTCGGTAGGCTCCACGACAATTTTCTGGAACCTTCTGTCAAGGGCTCCGTCCTTCTCCACTATCTTGGCGAACTCGTCCATGGTCGTGGCGCCGATGCACTGGAGCTCACCGCGGGCCAAGGCCGGTTTAAGGATGTTGGCCGCATCCAGACTCCCCTGCGCGCCGCCAGCACCGACAATCGTGTGGAACTCGTCGATGAACAGGATGATGTCCGGGTTCGTGCTCGCCTCTTTGATGATGGATTTCAGGCGTTTCTCAAAGTCCCCACGGTATTTCGTCCCGGCCACAACTGAGGCTATATCCAAGGAAATCAGACGCTTCTTGGCAAGGGCCGGGGATATGCTTCCACCGGCGATCCGCAAGGCTATTCCCTCTACGATCGCAGACTTCCCCACCCCAGGCTCACCGATAAGCATCGGATTGTTTTTCTTGCGTCTTCCTAAAATCTCTATCACGCGAGTTATTTCTGTCTCCCTTCCGACAACGGGATCCAGTTTTCCATCAGCCGCTGCCTTTGTGAGGTCAAAGCCGAAATCCTCAATGACGCTCTTCTCAGGCCCGGCTTCCTGATTGGTGTCCTGCTGATCATCTTCGTTTTTGGTTTCCTGTTCCTGCGTGTGACCATTTTCCAGCATCCCTTCGTCACGCATATAAGACAGCAGACGGCCATAGCCCACTCCGTGCTGCCGCAGATAGGCCTGCCCGTAATTCTCTGTCGTGCGGCACAGAGCCAGAAGAAGATGAAGAGAGTTCGCCTCTGCCACACCTTGCTTGGAAGCTTCCAGCACCGTGATGCTCAGCACATTCTGGGCATAACGGGTAAACGAGATCTTGTCCGACTCCGAGTACGGAATCGGCTCGTTTGTGAATATGTGGCTGTCGATGAATCGCTTGAAGTTATCCGCATCTATTCCCAGACCAACAATAGCCTTGAATGCGGTGTTGTCGCCATGGCGCAGAAGTCCCAGAAACAGATGATCCGGTCCTATGCCATAACTGCCCGTCCGCATAGCCTCGTCCCTGGAGTAGCGGATTATGTCGTTCAGTTCGTCGGAGATTCTTATTTCCATGTTCGTTTTCCAAAGTATGATTTACAATATTAAAAAATTTTCTCCGCTTCTGCAAGTCGGATTCGACGGCCTGTAGGCAAAGTCGCTTCGTCGCTTCGACAGGCTCAGCGACCAAACAGGCTTGATCAACGAAACTGTCGAAGAACCGAAGCGGCCAACCGCTCAGCCCCTTCAGTCACTGAGCCTGTCGAAGTGACCCTATGATTGCGGAAATCTAAAGTATTTTGCTACATTTGTATATACAAGAAAAAAGAACAACGAATGAACGAGGAAAGAAGCACGGACAGACTTGCCCGTTACATAATCTGGACGGCCGCGGGGGCGGTGACTGTCGCGTTTTGCTGGTATTTCAGGAGCGTGCTGGTCTATGTGATACTGGCAGCGGTGGTTTCCCTTTTGGGGAGACCGATCATGAAAGGGTTGAAGCACATCAGGATAAATGGCAGAAGCGCACCGGACTGGCTGTCGGCAATTGTCTCGCTGCTGCTGATTCTGGTCATATTCCTTGGGATTGTCACTCAGATCATACCTGTCTTCTCAAGCATAATCACTAACATCAGCGGCAATCTACAGTCAACATCCTTCAAGGCATCTGAGATCACCGTATGGTTCGACAAGATGAACGTCTGGCTGAT